>NZ_JBAPTY010000263.1:0-6483 GCF_049282395.1 Halobacillus sp.
AAAACAAGGAGCAAACTTCAAAGTTTGCTCCTTGTTGTGTATAATTGGAAGATCATGTTTATTTCTTTCAGGTAATATGAGGAGAGGGGACTAGTTTTGAAAAAAATAATCGGGTACACTTTATTAATAACCCTTCTGGTCGTAGGTGCTGGAGGATGGGTAGTACAAAAATATATTTTTACACCAGGTGAGGATAAGGAAGTCGCCTCCCCAGAAGATCTGCGCGAAGCGGAAGAAGTGATTACAGGGGCTGTGTCGGAGGAAGAACTAGATAGTTATGAAGAAGCAGGTAAAAATCCATTTGGTAAGGATACCCCTGCAGAAGAGTTGACGGATTATCATTATAAAGAGTACATACATGGAATGTCTCATCAAAAAGTAGAAGCTTCTAAAAAATGGGGTTTCTATGAAATCCACCCCGAGCGAATAACCTGGCTGCTTGAAGGTCTTGACCAGGCAGACGTAGAACATAAGCAGGTGTACAAGGATATTCTGGTTAAATGGAAGGAAGAGGACTTCTCCACCATAGATGAGGATCACAATGCCATTTGGAATTTACAGAATGGCACAATTGGAAAAGCCACCGGAATCCTCTCTCCGACTGAAGAGAAAGAATATATAGAGGGCAAAAAGTAAACCTAAAAAAACACTCGGAGCCTCAGCTCCGAGCGTTTTTCATTTCTTCTGGTGATTTCCTAAAACCATAAAACGAACGATACCCGCGATTTTCATAATATTCGTGGGAAGAAGTGGTAGCAAGCATCTCTACTCGCGTACTTGGATAACATTCATGAGCGGTCCGTACAAGCTGCTCACTAATCCCCTGATTACGGTGGCTTTCCTTAATCAGAATCTCACAGATATAAAGCGTCACAGCTCCATCTGTAAGTCCGCGCAGATAGCCGACTACTTCCCCATCTTCTTCAGCTACAAGAGCAGGCTCTGAATTCAACCAGGAACAACACGTTTCTTCATTTCTTTCAACTAGTCCGTTCCATCCCTCTTTCTTATTTAATTGCTGGATGTCGTGAAAGTCCTTTTCTAAAAACGATCGTATTTGAATGGTCATCCAAATTCATCCTTTCCTGTTGAGTTGCCCCTCACTCTAGCGTCGTCGTCTATTCTCTTTGTAGGCTGAGTTCCCTTATTAGATCATCTACAAACTAGAAACCCTATCCAATCCGTAATACTTTTGTGCTAAAATTACAAGGGAGAATTTTTACCTGGTCATAAGGAGAGAAGCCATATGAAAAAAATCCATATCTTTCTGGCTGTTCTAATTTTTTTAGCCGGATGTTCATCTGCCGATTTAGCCTTAAGCGATTTAAAAAACAACTATCCTAATTCATTTGCAGAACCAATTGAAACTCTTCCGAAAAGTAAGCAGGAACGGGTCGGTCTTCCGGATGAGCTTCCTTTTGAGGTGAAAGCTGTGGAAGCTTCTGCCGAGGGGAAAAAAGTAACGGTTCGTTACCAGTCTACAAAGGCTCATGATTTAACCGTCACTACCCTATTTGATCCATCTGGAGAGATGGCTGAAACAGATTTGCAGATTCCATTAAATTCTGGATCCGTGGCCGGAGTACGGGAAGAGGAAAAACAAGTTTTTGTCGAATGGTATAATAGTGATGAGAATGTCATTTACCAAATCGATTACAGTGCAGTGGATAAAGAAAAACAGACCCAGCAAGCCATGGATATCGCAAATTCCATGAATTAAGAAGACGTTCAGGTTAGTACCTGAGCGTTTTTTTGTACGCTTCAACGGATAACCCGCCTTCTTCCTCGCAATTTGGTTGATAATAAGGAACTCGTACTATACTAAAATAACTTACAATTGTAATTGTCTCAAAATTTCATCAATTATACAAACGGAAAGTTAAAGTATAAAAAAGTCTGAATCTCATCCGATTCAGACTTTCCATGTTTTAACTCTTCCATTTTTCTATAATCTTCTCATCTACACTCCTCACATGCAGATCTCTCTGTGGGAATGGAATTTCTACACCGTTTTCTCTGAAGATTGCATCAATCCTGAAGTTTAAATTGCTGCGGATTCGTATCACATGCTGAGGATCCGAGATCCAGACAAACAGCTCAAAATTTAAAGAGGAATCTCCAAACTCTTTAAAATTAATAAAAGGCTCCGGGATCTGGCGAACGGTTGGTGAAACCCCCGCTTCATCTTCCGCTACCTGGAGCAGAAGTTTTTTCACTAAAGGCACATCACTCCCATAAGCAACCCCCACTGGCATAACTAACCTCATTACTTTATCGCTATACGATCGATTAATCACGTGCTCTTCCAGAAAATACGAATTGGGAACAATAATATGCTCATTATCCAAGGTTTTAATTACCGTTGCTCTCATGTTTATACGCTGTACGTCACCAATAATTTCGTCCACAATGACCCGGTCGCCTACTTTAATAGGCCTTTCAAATAAAAGAATAATTCCGGAAATGAAATTAGAGGCAATATTCTGCATACCGAAACCAATCCCAACTCCTATGACTCCAGCAAAAACCGTAAGAGCGCTCAACTCGAACCCTACCGTAGATAAACTGATAATAATAGCCAGGACCATGATTAGATAATGAAACGCTTTGTCGAACGTAAACTGGACGCCGCGATCCAGTTCATACCGTTTATACACTCCAGGAAACACATATCCGCGAAAAAGCTTGGATATGCGGTTTGTAAGAGAAATAATCAGTACAGCTATAATCAGTAAGAACACGGATACAGGTTCTGAACCAATGGTAAATAGAGCACTGAACATCCACTGGGCACTTCGAAAATGAAAAAGAGTATAGATGACGACTCCATATAAGGCAATCCAATTAATAATGCTTTGAACCATATAAAAAATTCTGGATCGTTCCTCTTTATTAGAGCTCCATTTCTTCAAAGTGCCAATAAGAATACCTCTCACCACAATTACCGCAATCAGTACAACCGCAAATACTACAAATGAATTCATCCAAAGTTCATTGCCAGACATATTCTTCACACAACCGATCCTTCCTTTAGGATTCTTCTATTTTTTCGAGTTTCTTGAAATTCCTGCTGATCGGCCTCGGTGCTTTAAGCTTATCAAAGAACACCCGGTAAGTATTTTTCTTTTCATCTATATCCACAATCTCGCCTTCTCCGAAAACAGGGTGTTTCACCCGTGCGCCTTTTTCAAAAAAGACTGCAGGAGCCTCTTCTTTACTATGATGGGTCGCTCTTATATATTCTTTCGCTTCTTCGATCAAGGCTTCATCTAGTTCTCCGATTCTTTCATAGAGATCATCTTCCACTTCAAAAATAAAACGGGAAGGATATTTCTTCTGGCCACCATTTTGAAACCCTTCAGATTCAGTTAAGTAAAGCTCTCGTTCAGCACGGGTGACCGCCACATAAGCCAAGCGTCGCTCCTCTTCAAGCGCCCGCTCTTTTCTTTCTCTGAGCGCACGCACATTTGGCAGCACGCTTTCTGTCATCCCCACTACAAATACATAAGGAAACTCAAGCCCTTTAGCCGTATGAATGGTCATCAGCTTAACAGAATCCAGTTGATCGTCACGTTCATTATCGGTGTACAACGAAATCATTTGAAGATATTCTTCCAGATTAATATCTTCCCCCAGTGTCTGCTCATATTGAACAATGGAATGAAGTAATTCAGTCAGGTTATCCAGTCGCTCCTGGTCTCCATCCTCCCGCCGGTACGCTTCATAACCTGTTTTCTGCAGGGCTTCCTGGAGTAATTCAGAAACTTTCAACTCATCTTTTCGATTCTTTAAATATTCAATAGCTTCGATAAATGAATGGGCACCCGTCGATTTGAACCGATCGTGATCTTTATATTTTTTTAAAGTTTCATACAAAGATAGATTCTCTGCTTCAGCTCGTTCACGAAGAAACTGCATTCGCTTTTTACCAATCTGCCGCCTGGGAACATTAATAATTCTGGAAAATGACAGGTCATCTGCCGCAGCAGTCATTCGTAAGTGAGCCAGGGCATCTTTTATTTCCAGTCGATCAAAGAATTTAAAGCCTCCAAAAATCGTGTATTCAATATTAGCACTGATAAGTTCCTGTTCAATGGAACGCGACAGATAGTTTGCCCGGTACAGTATCGCAATGTCACTATAGTTCGCCTGACGGGCTTCCACAATCTCTTTGATCCGGTTCACAACCCACTTCGCCTCGTCCACTTCATTCTTTCCGTGATAATGAACGACTTTTACACCAGATGGATTGCTAGTTTCCATATCCTTATCCACACGGAAATAGTTATTCTGGATAAGAGCATTTCCAAGAGAAAGAATCTCCGGGGTAGAACGGTAATTCTGCTTTAAAAAGATCGTCTGGGTGTCAGGAAAATACGTTTCAAAATCAACCATGTACTTGGGATCAGCCCCCCTCCACTCATAGATGGTCTGATCAGGATCCCCCACCGCAAAAAGGTTTCCATGATTGGCCGAAAGCTTTTTCACTAACTCAAATTGCTTCAGGCTGCTGTCCTGAAACTCATCCACTTGAATATAGAAAAGACGATCCTGCCATTTCTCCAGTACTTCCTGATACTGGTCAAATAGGACAAACACAAAATTAAGAAGGTCATCGAAATCCAGTCCATACACACGCTTTTGTTTCTTTAAATAGCGCTGGATAATTTGACCGTCCATATCTCCAGCCGCTTCCACAGAAGGCATCTCCCCTCGCAAAATCATTTGCTGCACGTAATGAGTGTTTGCCTTGAGAATTCCTATCTTATCCAGCAGCCGCTTAAAGGTTTTATCGTTCATTTTTAAATCCATATCTTCAAAGATTTCTCTCAGCAGAATTTTCTGGTCTTCCACATCTAAAATGATAAAATTCTTAGGATAAAACAATCGGTGGATATCCTCTCGAAGTACACGAACACAAAATCCGTGATATGTGGTAATAAACCCAGTATCCTGCTCCCCGCCGATCAGCTTCTTCACACGTCGCCTCATTTCATGAGCAGCCTTATTTGTGAATGTGACCGAAAGTATATTGGAAGGATCTACCCCGAGTTCATTTACAATAAATGCGTAACGATGGGTCAGGGCACGCGTTTTTCCTGAGCCTGCTCCGGCAATGACCCGGATAAATCCTTCAGTGGAAACGACAGCTTCCTGTTGGGATTCATTTAATTCTGCAAGAAGTTCTTCCATAAAAAGTACTCACCTTTCAAAGAACATTTGTTTGTATTATAGCATATCAGGGAAGATAATCAGCAGACCCAGCTGTTTAAAAATAGCGCGTAGAGGTTATGAAATCCATGAAGGAGTTGACTAATATGAAGGAACAACATCAACCATTGTTTGAAAGTAAAACCATAAATGACCGTACGTTCGCCAACCGTTATGTAGTAGCACCGATGACCCGTGTAAGTGCCGAGAATAATGGAACGCCAAATGAAACGATGAAGAAATATTATGAACGCTATGCTAAAGGCGGATTCGGGACCGTGATCACGGAAGGAGTTTATCCGGATGAACGATTTTCACAAGGATATCCTAATCAGCCCGGCCTCGCAAATGAAGCTCAGCGCGATGCTTGGAAGCCAATTGTGAAAAGTGTTCAGGAACATGGAGCGCTTTTCATTGCGCAAATTATGCATGCAGGCGCACAATCACAGGAAAATCCATATGCTGAACACAATATCGGTCCCTCCCAAGTAGCCCCGAAGAATGATAAGCTATCTTTCTATGGAGGAGAAGGTCCTTTTCCTGAGCCGAAGAGAATGAGTCACGACGATATACAAACAGCTGTGGAATCCTTCGGCCGCTCTGCTGAACTTGCTAAAGAAGCTGGTTTCGATGGTGTAGAAATTCATGGAGCAAACGGCTATTTAATAGATCAGTTTCTAACTGATTATTTCAACCGTAGAGAAGATGAATTCGGCGGCGATACCAAAAACCGACTTCGTTTTGCTCTTGAGGTTATTAAAGAAGTTCGGAAAAAAGTCGGAAAGGACTTTATCGTAGGAATTCGCATCTCTCAAGGGAAAGCCTCCGATGCCGATCATCGATGGGCGCTTGGAGAATCGGACGCCGATACTATTTTCAGCACCCTTGGAAGCGAATCTCTCGATTATATCCATGTTACAGATGACGATGCTGAGAAACCTGGATTCGGTCAGGGCTCTATGTCCATGGCTGAAGCAGCTAAGAAGCACAGTAATATTCCGGTCATCGCAAACGGTAAATTAGCTGATCCGGAAAAAGCCGTTTATATGCTGAACAACGGACATGCCGATTTTGTGAGTTTAGGTACTAGCGCGCTTCAAAATCCTGATGCACCGAAGCGAATTAAACAGGAGAAAGCTCTGGAAGAATTTGATTTCGGTTCAATCATGCTCCCACAGGCTCACATTAAAGACCATGAATTAAACAAGCATATTATCGTATAATTTCCAAAAACCCCGCCTCTGACCATCTATCTATTAAATGGGCTGAGGC
>NZ_JBAPTY010000264.1:0-2557 GCF_049282395.1 Halobacillus sp.
TCAGTGAAAACCAACATCTTATTGTTGATCCCAGGACAAAAATGACAAGTGTACCTAATTTATGGGCGTCAGGCGATGTGGCTGCTCATTCAGAATTAGTTACGGCTGCTATGGGAGAAGGTTCACTTGCTGCTATTTGGATTCATAAGGAGTTACTGAAGTAATAGGAGATGGACGTAGAATGCTCTCTTTATTCCTTGCCAAAGATGTTCAATAAGTCTTAACCCGTCATAACCTGTCTGACGTCATCGTGATTATACGAAGTAAGGTGACGAGCAGCTGACCATCTTCTTTCGAGAATATTTATCTACCTAATAATAATAAAAGAACAAAGGCCCACAAAACTAAATGGTTTGCAGGCCTTTGTTCTTTTATTCTGTCATTAATTCAATAAAGATTTTAAGTGGTTGCAGTGATTTCAAGTTCTCGTTACAACGATGGCTATCCTTACATATATAATTACCACGGCTGATTGGGTATTCTGATATCTTTTGCTTAATGGATGTGGTAAACATTCCAACTTCTTCATGTTCCTTACAAATTGCGCAAATGCCACTCTGCTTGGAAGGCTTGAAGTTCCCTTGAATACCCAGTAAATCACCGTTCTTATAGGTCGCAATATATTTTTGGTTAGCTCCTGAGTCATTCCAACCTAAGTAAGACAGAGTACTCCATTCAATATTTTGTAACGAAGGAACGTTAAGTTTTTTAACTTTAGGAAATAATCGTTTAATGGTTTGCTCCTTAAGCGGGGGAAATGTAAAGACATGCTGTTTTAAGCGAGAGAGGAAAAAAATCGCGTCTGTTTCGTCTTTTACATCCTGAACTTGTTCAATAATTTCTTTTTGATCATTTGATAAATCTGAGAATAAATCAACGACTTTTTCTCTAGTCATAGATTTTAAGGCTTGCGTGACAGCCTGATCGTTCATGGATGTGTGCGTACTTAGCAGAGTTGTTATCTGGTCCTTGATGAAATTATACTGATCCGCTCTGATGAATGATTCCATATTTATACCTCCATGATGGCTTATATTAGATTGGGGGCGTATTGTAATATCCTTAGCTATTATTTTACAAAAAATTTGAAAAGCTATACAAGTTTAAAGACTTTTGAAGTAAGACAATTAATCCAGGGGAGTTAACGAATAGTTATTTGTTCGGGTTAAGGTTTATATCTTAATTTCTTTATTATAATCAGCGATTTGCTGAAAAAGAGGACTTCATTAAATATGGAATAATTGAATATAAGCTGTGAGACGCATTTTATAACACCAGCTTTCAGATATATTTAAAAGCTGGTTAGGGGAAATGGAATAAATCCTTTAGGCTGATCGAATACAGAACAGTGAGATTTTAGATTATCCATATAAAAACTGAAATGAATTTATAGTCTGAACGAGGATAGAGGTTTGAGGTTATGTAAGAGGAAGACGAAGGATTAAAAAAATTAGGACTGGAATCGAGATGGTTATTTTAATCTTTGATTGATGCGATCCAATCCTTCAATTTTTGCTTTCTCAGTGCTCAGTTCTTTTCTCAGTAAGACATTTTCGGCCGTCATGCCTGCCAAAATCGAAATTCCAACCAGTGTACGTAACACTTCTGGATCAGGAACTAAGTAGGTAACAGCAAATATAGAAGCAGCTGCTCCAATCAGGAAATCGGCTAGAAAACCTAAATATAGTCCCTGCGGTCTTATTCTTTTTTTGGGAAAGACCAATACTTTGCCATTTCTCATCAAATGAGCGATTACACCAGTCAGACCTCCGATTAAACCGGCGATCATTAGTGTATTAGTCACATTCACTCCCCCTAAATTTAGAGTCAAAAAAAAGCGGCTTTGCGAAGATATTTAGAAACATAAGCTAATATGCACTAATCATCGACCAAAGGGTCCGCCTTATAAACTAGCCTTATTATCCCAAAGCACCCATCAATATTATAATGAACACTATGGGTACAGTATACAACTAATTTGTCAGAAAATAAAGACTTTTTTGGATATTTTTTACTTTACTTAGTAATTTATGGGGCTGATTTTATTAATAAGGTCATGTATTTCCTTTTCATAATAAAGTACCTCTTTTTTTGTCGACGCTTCCATCATTTTTTTGAGCATATATTCATACTTTTCCAGATCTTTTGATTCCATCTGGTCTAATTGTGGTTTTTCATCCGTGTGCAATGTATCTAGAAATTGTTGGATCTCTGTGAAATAATATCCTACTTCTTCAGGAGAAGAGGCATTTTTTAATAAAGATAGCATGTGGTCAAATTGTCTTTTCTGACTTTCACTCATTTGAATCAATAGTCTGGGCCTCCTTTTGCTATTCTTCAGTCATATTCACTTATACCACTAACCTGATTCTTTCACACGATTACTGTTAAATTTATGTAGAAAATTCTTCTGATTATAAGGTGTATTATAATAGTATGCCTGGTCAGGATAAAATTCACTATAATCCTGTTCGGATCCCTTGAAGAAAGTAAGTTTGAACAACATAAAAAAACCTGATTGGACTTATATGTTATCCTTCAGGCTTTTCCTTGGTAC
>NZ_JBAPTY010000265.1:0-5104 GCF_049282395.1 Halobacillus sp.
AGGCCTTGGCAGGAAAAACAGGAACCCAGCAGCACCCGGCCGGTGATAACAAGGATGTTTGGTTCGCCGGGTATACCCCAGAATATGTTGGAACGTTGTGGATGGGCTATGACCAATCCGGTGAGAAATTCCGCTTAATGGGTGGTAGCAGCTATCCTACCAGACTTATGAAGGAAATATTATCTCAAATCGACGAGCAGAAGAACTTAAAGGAAAGTTTTGAACGTCCTAAGGGCGTAGAAGAGTTGCCTGAACCGATTGAAATGCCTGATATAGAGGACGCATCAGGATCTTTAAGCTTATCTGGGCTCGCCAGGTTCCGCGGAACCATAAGCTGGACACCTGCGGACGATGATCGTATGGTTTACCGTATTTACAGAGAAGAAGAAGGAGAAGATGTAAAAGTAGGGGAAGTAACTGGAAAAGGCGAGTTTAAAGTCAATGCCTTTGGAATATTTGATCAGACCACATATTACATCGTTCCTTTTGATCCGTTGACCGGAAAAGAAGGAGAACCGTCCAATAAAGTAACCCTGAATTGGGACCTGTGAAAAAACGCACAATCTCGTGAAAATTAGTTCATTATTCTATACAGACGAAGGATATATCGTTATAGTGGAAAGCGGATGAACGATGAACGTGGATAAAGGAGCTAGGTGATTATGAATAAAATAGAAAACGATACGATCTTAAGGGCTTTTCAGGGAGAAAAGACGGAGCATACACCGGTTTGGTTTATGCGCCAGGCGGGAAGATCCCAGCCTGAATATCGTAAATTAAAAGAGAAATATTCGTTATTTGAAATTACACACGAGCCGGAACTTTGCGCTTATGTGACCCGCCTTCCCGTGGAACAGTATGGAGTCGATGCCGCTATTCTTTATAAAGATATTATGTCTCCTCTCCCTGCACTGGGTGTGGACGTAGAGATTAAGAAAGGAATCGGACCGGTAATTCACAATCCAATCCGCTCCAAAACCGATGTGGAAAACCTGGGAACTATTGATCCTGAATCCGATGTTCCTTACGTTCTGGATACGATTAGACTTCTCACACAAGAGCAGCTGACGGTTCCTTTAATTGGCTTCAGCGGTGCACCTTTTACACTGGCGAGTTATATGGTGGAAGGTGGGCCTTCCAAGAACTATAATAAGACCAAATCCTTAATGTACAGCGAACCCATGACATGGTTTGCTTTAATGGATAAATTGGCTGATATGGTGATCACTTATGTCCGTGCCCAAGTGAAAGCAGGCGCAAAAGCTATTCAGATCTTTGATTCGTGGGTCGGTGCTTTAAATGTAGAGGACTATCGAACGTATATTAAACCAGTTATGGAAAGAATCTTCAGCGAATTACGTTCCGAGGGTGTACCGCTTATTTTATTCGGTGTAGGTGCCCGCCATCTTGCTCTTGAATGGAATGACCTTCCAGTAGATGTGATGGGACTTGATTGGAGAATGTCCATTACCGAAGCTAGAAATAATGGCATTACGAAGCCATTGCAGGGAAATCTGGATCCATCTCTATTGCTGGCCGATTGGGACGTGATTGAAGAGCGGACGAAGCGTATTATAGATGAAGGGCGCGAGCATCCGGCTCACATATTTAATCTCGGACACGGCGTCACACCTGATATCAAACCGGAAACATTGAAACGATTGACCAATCTGGTCCATGAGTATTCAAAATCTAAGTAAGAGGTGACGGTCATGGGTAAAAAACAAATGGGACTGCTAGTAATGGCTTATGGTACGCCATACAAAGAAGAAGATTTAGAGCGATATTACACACACATCCGGCGCGGACGCAAGCCTACGGATGAAATGCTTCAGGATCTTAGAGACCGTTATGACGCCATTGGAGGTATTTCTCCTTTAGCAAGAATTACGGACAACCAGGCGGAAGCTCTTAAGAATGACTTGAATGAAAATCAGGATGAAATTGAATTCAAACTATACATCGGGCTTAAACACATCGAACCTTTTGTAGAAGATGCAGTTCAACAGATGAAAGAAGACGGAATTGAAGAAGCCGTGTCCATTGTACTTGCTCCTCATTATTCCACCTTCAGCGTGAAATCTTATAACGGAAGGGCTCAAGAGGAAGCTGAGAAGCATGGCATCACCATCCGTTCCGTAGAAAGCTGGTATGATGCTCCAGGATTCATCGACTTCTGGAAAGAAAAAATCCTCGCAGAGTATTCCAAAATTGCAGAAGAAGAGAAGGAAAATACGTGCCTAATCGTATCGGCTCACAGTCTTCCAATGAAAATTCTAGAAGGCGGTGATCCTTATCCGGATCAGCTGAAAAAAACCGCTGAGATGATTAGTGAAGCGACTGGAATTACTCAATACGAAATCGGCTGGCAAAGTGAAGGCAATACACCGGATCCTTGGATCGGACCGGATGTGCAGGATCTGACCAGGGATCTGTATCATGATAAAGGATACACGTCCTTTATTTATGCTCCCGTAGGCTTTGTATCCGATCACCTGGAAGTTCTTTATGATAATGATTACGAGTGTAAGGTAGTTTGTGATGAGGTAGGAGCAGATTACTACCGTCCAGAAATGCCTAACACCAACGATAAGTTTATTCATACGCTTGCTGGTGTCGTACTTGAAAAAGCAGAAGAGCAGCGATAAGTATGAAAGAGCAAAAACGAGTACTTGTTGTTGGCGGAGGCATTTCAGGATTAACAGCAGCTTATTATCTTCAAAAAGAACAAAAGCAGAAGAACTTACCTCTTGATGTTCAATTGATCGAATCAAGTGATCAATTAGGAGGAAAAATTAAGACAGAAAAGAGAGATGGTTTTACGATTGAACGAGGCCCTGATTCTTTTCTTGCTCGTAAAGAAAGTGCTGCAAGACTGGCCGAAGAAGTCGGTCTTGGCGATCAGCTTGTGCCAAACGGTACGGGGCAGTCTTACATTCTGGTTAATGGTAAACTTCATAAAATGCCAAGTGGTTCTTTTATGGGAATCCCGACTCGTATTCGGCCTTTCTTATTTTCCGGCCTTTTTACCCCAGCTGGAAAATTAAGAGCGTCCTTAGATTTAATAAAGCCTAAGAAACAGGTGGAAGGCGATCAGGGGTTAGGTCTCTTTTTCCGCAGGCGGCTTGGCAGTCAAGTGGTGGAGAATTTAATCGAACCGCTACTCTCCGGCATTTATGCAGGAGACATTGATAAGCTGAGTCTTGAAGCAACCTTCCCTGATTTTTACCGCTTAGAGCAGGAATATGGGAGCTTAATTAAAGGGTTACGCAAAACGCGTTCCATCAGTAAACCCAAAAAAGGGGAAAAGAAACCAAGCATGTTCCGGACACTCGAACATGGCCTTGAATCCCTGGTAGATGCTGTGGAAGATAAACTTGACCCCGGCTCTGTAAGGAAGAATACAAAAGTCGATCATATTGAGAGAAAGCCTCAAGGTTATCACGTGCTGTTAAGTGATGGAACCGTAGAAGAGGCGGATGCTGTCATACTGGCTGTTCCTCATTTTCAGGCGCAGCGTATGCTTTCTCAATTCGATTTTATGGATCCTTTTAAAGAAGTCAATGCGACCTCTGTAGCTAATGTCGCTATGGCATTTGATGCGTCAGCGATCAAAAAAGATATTGACGGTACAGGGTTTGTGGTGTCACGGAACAGCAGCTTCAGAATTACGGCCTGCACGTGGACGCATAAAAAATGGCCTCATTCGACCCCGGCTGGAAAAGTCATGCTTCGTTGCTATGTAGGAAAACCAGATGACCAGGACGTGGTGAACCTGCCGGATGAAGATATTGTTGAGATCGCCTTGAACGATTTAAATAAAACGATGAATATTACCGATAAGCCTGACTTTTCTATTGTGACCCGCTGGTATGACGCTATGCCTCAATATCAGGTAGGACATAAAGACCGCTTAAGAGAGATCACAGAACAAATGGAACAGCAGCTGCCTGGTATTTGTTTAGCAGGAGGTTCCTACCGTGGAATTGGTCTTCCTGATTGTATCGATCAAGGAGAAGCAGCGGTAGAAAAGGTGCTTAGCTCTATTAAAGATAATCGTATTTAAAACTGCTGCCCACGGGCGGCAGTTTTTTCTCTTAAATTATGAAAGGGCTTGCAAGAAAACGGAAGGATTAGTATGATTTAAATTGGAAACGTTTTCAAGTTATTGTAAACATCATCAGGGGGAGATCAAATGGCTACGATAGAAGATGTAGCAAAGCTGGCTGGCTTATCCAGAACGACGGTATCCAGAGTCATTAATGACCAGCCCTATGTAACAGATGAGAAAAAACAGCGCATCCTTCATGCTATGGACGAATTGGGATATGTTCCTAACTCTTCCGCACGGCGCCTGCGCAGCCAGCGCACCGAAACGATTGCTGTATTGCTGCCGCGTATAACGAATCCTTTTTTCGGAAATTTAATAGAATCCATGGAGCAGAAAGCTTCTAAAGCAGGCTATCAAGTGATTGTGTGTCAAACCCATGATTCTAAGAAGAAAGAACTCGATTACCTGCAGTTGTTAAAGACAAAGCAAGTGGATGGTATTATTATGACTTCTTTAGTAAATGATTGGGAGCTGATCCATCCTTATCTGGAAAATGGCCCAATAGTGTTATGTAATGAATATATGGAAAATAAACCGGTACCGATGATTCATATGGACCATAGGCAGGCGGCTTATGAAGCGGTGCAGCATTTAATTGAACAGGGGTGTAAACACTTGGCTTTTGTTCATGGCGGTCAGGAAGGTCACTTAACATTAGAAAGAAAACGTGGATTTGAACAAGCTTTGCTGGACCATGGTCTTTCTTCATCGGAGGATCAAGTGATCCAGGGGCCGATGGATGTGGGAGACGGGAGGCATTTGTTCACCTATATTAAAAAAGAAATGCCTCATATTGACGGAGTATTTACAGGTTCCGATGAAGTGGCTGCCGGGATTATCTATGAAGCTGCCCATTCTGATTGGAAGATTCCCGAAGACCTCTCGGTGGTCGGCTTTGACAATCAGATGCTCTCCCTTCTTATGGTACCTTCCATCACAACAATTGAGCAGCCTGTAAAGAAGTTAGCTGATAAAACTGTGGAAGTCTTACTG
>NZ_JBAPTY010000266.1:0-5895 GCF_049282395.1 Halobacillus sp.
AAAAAAACAGGCTGCCGCTGATTTGCGACAACCTGTCCACTTTTACTGATCAAATGTTTTCATTAATGTAGCCATTTCAATGGCTCCTGTCGCGGCTTCCCAGCCTTTATTGCCTGCTTTAGTTCCCGCACGCTCAATGGCCTGCTCAATCGTATCCGTCGTAACAATCCCAAAGATGACAGGAACGCCGCTTTGTTGAGAAGCCTGCGAAACTCCTTTCGCAGCTTCTCCACATACGTAATCAAAATGAGGAGTAGATCCTCGAATTACGGCACCCAGAGTAATTACGGCATCGTAGTTACCGGTTTTAGCCATTTTAGAGGCTACAAGAGGAATCTCAAATGCTCCCGGTACATGAGCTGTTTCCACTCCGTTCATATCCACTCCATGGCGTTTTAGAGCATCCAAAGCTCCCTCATACAGCTTACTCGTAATAAAATCATTGAACCTTCCTACCACAATACCAACTTTCAAACCAGTTCCTACTAAATTTCCTTCATATGTCTTAACCATCTTATTCCGCTCCTTTTTATAAATGAAACATATGTCCCATTTTAGACTTTTTAGTTTTCAAATAAAGTTCATTTTCCTTCCGGGACTTCATCTCAATGGGTACACGTTCCACTACTTCAAGATTGTACCCTCTAAGTCCGGAAATCTTTTTAGGATTATTGGTAAGCAGATTAAGTTTTGAGATACCTAAATCTCTTAAGATTTGAGCTCCCACCCCATAATCACGCAAATCAGGGCCAAATCCCAATTTTTCATTAGCCTCTACAGTATCAAGCCCCTGCTCTTGAAGCTTATACGCTCGCAGCTTATTCACAAGACCAATGCCTCTGCCTTCCTGCCGCATATATAACAGGACGCCGCTTCCATTCTCAGAAATCTGCCTCAACGCATTATGAAGCTGCGGACCGCAGTCACAACGGTAAGAGCCAAATACGTCGCCCGTCAGACATTCTGAATGAACACGGACCAATGTTGGTGTCTCAGGATCAATTTCTCCTTTAACTAAAGCAATATGTTCTTTATAGTCAATATCGTTCGTGTAAGCAATCGCCCTGAAGTCCCCATATTCCGTCGGTAAAGCAACTTCTACTTCTTTATTCACATGATTTTCAATTCGATACCGATATTGAATTAAATCGGCAATCGTAATCATTGGAATATCGAATTCATCGGCCATTTCGCGTAAATCAGGAACTCTCGCCATCGTACCATCATCTTTAATAATTTCACAGATTACTCCAGCAGGCCTCGCTCCTGAGAGCTCCGCTAAATCTACGGAAGCTTCCGTATGACCGGCTCGGCGCAGCACGCCTCCTTCTTTAGCAATCAGCGGGAAAATATGCCCGGGCTTTTGAAAGTCTGCGGCTGTCGCTTGAGGGTTCAGCATTTCCCTAATGGTAAGAGCCCGCTCATCAGCCGAGATGCCGGTTGTCGTATCCTTATGATCAATACTCACTGTAAAGGCTGTCTGGTTAGGATCCGAATTTTGATCCACCATCGGCATCAGTTCCAGATGATCGGCCAAACCACTGGTAACCGGTGCGCATACCAGTCCACGTCCATGCTTGATCATAAAGTTGATCATCTCCGTACTTGCGTATTCAGCAATCCCGACAAGATCCCCTTCGTTTTCACGGTCCTCGTCATCACAGACAATTACCAATTTCCCCTGCTTCAATCTTTCTATGGCTTTTTCAATTGTATCAAACATTACTTCACCTTCTTTTCTAGGCAAAACCGTTATCAGACAAAAACTGTTTGGTCATTGTCGATTTCGGCTGCTCTGAGTGATCTCCCTTTAAAAAATGGGCAACATACTTACCAATCATGTCACATTCTATATTCACGCGATCTCCGTTTTCCTTTTGCCCCAGGACGGTATGTTCCATCGTATGAGGAATCAGGGAAATCGTCACGCGGCTGCCTTCTACCCCAAATACGGTTAGAGACGTACCATCTACCGCAATTGAACCTTTATACACAAAATAATGAATAAGTTCTTCCGACATCTCGATTTCATAATATACCGCGTTTGATTCAGATTTTTTTGAAACAATAGTCCCCGTTCCGTCAATATGACCGGATACGAGATGACCACCGAATCTGCCTCCAGCAGCCATAGCCCGTTCAAGATTCACGGGGCTCCCCTGCTTTAATTCACTTAGATTCGTAGCTCTATAAGTTTCAGGCATAATATCAAATTCTACGGAACGGTCTGTATAGCTGGTTACAGTTAAGCAGACGCCATTGATTGAAATGCTGTCTCCTAACTTCACGTCAGATAGCACTTTCTCCGCAGATATACTAAGTTCCAGAGACTCGGTTTTACTTTTAATAGAATGTAAAGAGCCGATCTCTTCAATAATCCCTGTAAACATTGATTTCCCTCCTTCTTACAGACACAATTTTTATATCCTCCCCTATTTGTTCATGGGATACTACCTGATAATCAGGTGCGTTTTTCAATTCGCTGATCCCCTTTCCTGCTACTGGAGAAGATGCGTCTTTTCCTCCAATCAGTTTAGGGGCGATATAGGTGATGGTTTCTTCTACTTTTCCAGCTCGAACAAAAGCATCAGCAATGGTTCCTCCGCCCTCTACTAGTAAAGAAGTCATTTTTTGTTCTCCTAAGTACTGCAGAGCCTGATGGATGTCTATCTGGTCTACATCCTGTTGAATAACTCTAATATGGTCAAGATCCTGAAGTTTTTGGACCGTATTCTTTGAGGCATGCTTACCGGTAAAAATCCAGGTCGGAGCTTCCTGATTTTGAATAAGATTAGAAGACAATGGAATCCTGAGCTTGGAATCGAAAACCACACGAATCGGATTTCTTCCTTTTCCTTCTATTCTTGTGGTCAATTTAGGATCATCCAACAGGACTGTCTGAATTCCCACAAGGATGGCATCCGATAAATGACGATAGGTATGCCCGTCTTCCCGTGCTTCTTTTCCTGTAATCCACTGACTTTCGCCTGTGGTTGTTGCAATTTTTCCGTCTAAACTCATGGCCGCTTTCAAGCGTACATAGGGTTCCCCTGTCTGGATAAAGTGAAAGAAATCCTTATTGAGCTGATCCGCCTCTTCAGTTAAAACATTGGTTTCAACTTCAATGCCGGCTTCCCTCATCATATTTATACCTTTTCCTGAAACCTCTGGGTTAGGGTCATGGGATGCTATAACCACCCTCTTAATCCCGGCATCGATGATCGCTTTGGCACAAGGAGGGGTTTTACCGTAGTGGCTGCAAGGTTCAAGTGTTACATAGATTTCTGCACCCTTCGCTTTTTCTCCGGCCATCTGGAGAGCATGAACCTCTGCATGAGCTTCTCCAGCCTTCACGTGTACGCCCAGTCCTACCAATTCATTATCTTTGATAATTACTGCTCCAACAGATGGATTGGGGCTGGTTTGACCTACTGTTTCGCCCGCCATCTGAATCGCTGTCTTCATATATCGTTCATCACGGCTCATGTTCCCGCCTCCTTACGATGAATAAAAAAATAAACCCTGAAGAAGACATACTTCCCCAGGGTTTATATTACTTTTGATTTGCATACGCCAAATAAACGGTACGAGTCTACTTCTCTGGTACCTTGGCATGCTCCACATCCTTCTCCCATCCAGACTGTAACTGTCGGCTTTGGTGTTTCACCAAATCAGGAGGAAGAGTGCTTTACACTTCTTCCCCGTCGCGGGCTTAGAACAATTGTTCATCACCGCCGGCTGGGATTTTCACCCGACCCCGAAGGACTCTGTATTCTTTTGTATTACTATAAATATATATGAAATGACGCAAACTCGCAATTCTTTAGGTTTATTTCTTGAACCTCACCCATTTAACCATGAGTTGAGCCGTCCGCTAATGGCAGATATAAACGTCTTTCTTCTCCCCATTCGTCTGTATGTTAACCATTCATGTGTGAATAATAAAAGAAAATGGGAGGTCAGGTACTTGCCGTATATAGAGACAGATACTTCGTTTCATGCCCTCTCAACGTTTATCCGTGAAATGAAAACTTAGCCGATGACCTTCTTTAAGATTCTCTTTGAAGATCAAGTATCTAATCCTTGCCACGCTAAGTTCTTCACTTCTACATAATTGGTGAAATACAGCTATTTAAAAAAGAGGAGCTTCTTAATAGAAGCTCCTCTTAAGTTGTGCTAACAAAATGATTATAAAAATATAGGAATGTATTGCTCCTGTAATAGATCGATCCTTATTTGTGCACTTCCCTGTAAAGATCGTTTATGAGCGCCATGCCCCCCGGTACTATCTGTATGCCACACAAAATAACTGTTTTGCAATTGATCTTTGATTGGACTCACATAATCTTGATCGTATTCATAATGAGTTGACTCGTTCCCATTATCAGAAATAAATGAGTACGTTTCTCTTTCCATTTTGGAAAGCATGGGTAGTTTCAGCCAGTCTACTTTCACTACTTTATCCCAGGCAATTGGTTGTTTTAAAATCCGGACGGTACGTTTATGAGAGTCACTTACATAATGAATATCAACCGCAAGTATTCCACTTAGGAACACTGTAGATGAGTGTGGAAGCACATGAGTTTTTACAGACTGCAGATTACAGTCTAAGTTTAGAATTTCAAAGATGTCATCCGAAAGATTCAAAGATTCGAGGATGTGGATATCAACGTTCAGCCTGGCAAGCACTACAGGCACCTTAATTAAAAGAGGTTGCTTTTTTTCCGCAACTATTGAATCAACCTGTGCGATCGTGTGTTCATTTTCTTTTGACGAAACTTCCTGCAGACGGTTTTCTGGTAAAGTATCCATTTCTTTTAGTTTTGTGGTCAGAAAGGGAGGGCAGAATTCGCGCTTTAGAATATCCGAAAATCCATTTGACAGTGGCAGGATATCTGTTAAATAAACGATTGGATCTTCCTCATATTCATCCGTGGAAAATGATAATTCCTGCTCCAAGGACGAAGAAGATTCTAAATCTAATTCTTCAATTCCACGAGAACTTTCTGATGAAGACTCTGTGAGCATGTAAGAAATTTCTCTATAGAGGTCCTGCTCACTTATATGGGAAGGATTATTGTCTGAATCCTGGTCTACATTATGGTGCATCTCCGCTGACTGGCTGCTTTCCATTTGAGATACATAATGGTTTTTAAAACTCACGTATTCATTGGAAGACTCATTCTCAATCGATGAAACAATATCCTTTAACATGGAGTAATCTTCTCCAAAGGTAGTTTCCTGCTGTGGATCTCTATGCTCAAATGACTGAGCACTTATTTCCATTGATGATGATTCACCTAACATTGAAATAAATTCTTTTAAGAACGAACCGCTTTGATCATTATGACCAATAGATTCCTTTTTTACTGGATCCATCTTCCCCCTCCAGCCAAACTCATTTTCATTTGAACGTGCAGCTAGATCCTCTTGCATTGGCGGAGCGGTTTCATGATCATTCAAAGCCATGGTTTTCTTCAGGTTGTTAAAATATTCTCTTCGGTTTGAGGAAAGACGTTTTCTCATTTCCGCAGCACTGTCTGCTTTATTCTTTTTACTTTTTATTTTTCTTTCAGACATCTTTTCATGCTCAGAAACTTCCTTTATCTCTTGATCAAATACCTCTGGTGGTGAAGCAATAACTGGACGGAGTTCTTCTGCTTTCTTTTGAGGAGAATAGATTCTGTTCTTTTTTAATAGGTTCCTTGCTTCCTGTTTTTTCTCTTCAGGGTGGGGCTCACGATGTTCTTCCGTAAGATCACCTTCAAAATTTCCACTTGAAGAAGTTGTAAGCTTTCTTCTTGAAAGATGAGGGTTTCTCCATTGTTTTTGAATGAACGTGTTCTTATCCCTTTTCATAGACCCTTGAAAGGTGCTTTAGTCAGAGCATCCTTT
>NZ_JBAPTY010000267.1:0-4080 GCF_049282395.1 Halobacillus sp.
GTTATAGGTTTATCCCCACCATAATTTAGAGCGTTTCATACATGATTTCGAGCTCTCTGTATCGCAAGGTCCGGAGGGGGACGATGAAGACTCCTGTGGGATGAACATGATCGGTAAGATCCCGGAAGGCGAAGCCTGAGGAAGCTTACCACATGCCCACGGAAAGCGAAATCGTCCCCCGGAGGACCTTCCTTATAACCCATTTATCTCGAAACTGAGTCTAACAGAAAAGGGAGCTTTTCTGTTAGAACAGATTCCTAGTCCTATAGAATCACAAAAAAGTTTAATTCGTCTTGTTTTTGGTAACAGAAGAGTAGCGAAACTCTCTATATAAGAGGAAGAGGAGGAGATGAATTGACCAAGAAATATGATGCTATTGTGATCGGTGCTGGACATAATGGACTAATCTCAGCTATCCAGCTGGCAGAAAAAGGGTGGAAAGTACTGGTCTTAGAAAAGTCTTCGAAACCCGGGGGCGCATCTAAGTCCGGAGAAGTGACGGAGCCTGGTTATATTCATGATTTATATGCGATGAATATTGGTTTATTTTTAGGGTCGCAATTTTATCAGGAATACGAAGAAGAAATGCAGCGCTTTGGTTTTGAACCAGTCGTAAATGATAAGCCTTACGCCAGCGTCTTTCCTGATGATACAGGGATAGGAGCTTACCAGAATCGTAAGGAAATGTTTAAAAGTCTCGCCTATCATTCGACCGATGATACGTATGCCTGGAAGGACCTGAGCCATTATTATGATCAAACGACTCCTCACTTTATGCCGCTCATGCAGATGGAACTTCCTTCCTATGAAGCCTGGAAGCACGTGTTGAAGTCCATGAAACAGCTTAAGTTAAATGGACTGATGGAACTGGGAAGCCACTTGTTGCAATCACCCCGCGAATTTGTAGATCACTGGTTTGAAAGCGATAAAGTAAAAGCAATGGTGGCCCCCTGGGGACTTCATTTGGATTTTGGTCCTGATGTCTCTAACGGAGCGGTCTTTCCATTTTTAGAATCCATTTTGAATCAGCGCAATGGCATGGCTTTTTCCAAAGGCGGCATTCAGAACATGATTGATAGCATGGTCAAAATGCTTGAAATCCGGCTAGGTGAGATAAGGACAGAAACATCCGTAGAACGAGTACTCGTCGAAGGTGGTCAGGCCTATGGAGTGGTTCTCGAAAATGGAGAGGAAATCATAGCCGAAAAGGCTGTTATAGGAAATGTAACACCTACCCAGATGGCGAACCGTCTGCTAGACGTAAACGAGGTACCGGATCACTATCTTCAAGAAGCCAAGAGTTACCGCTATGGACCGGCAACGATGATGATCCATCTCTCCCTGGACGAACCTCTTCAATGGAAAGCGGGAGAGAAATACTCAGAATTTGCTTACGTTCACATAGGTCCTTATGTCGAAGACTTAGCAAGAACTTACACGCAGGCTATGAATGGAGAGCTTCCTGACAGTCCCCTGCTAATCGTCGGTCAGCCGGATGTTATGGACGACACCCGCTCTCCTGAAGGGAAATCAACGCTCTGGATTCAAGTAAGGGTCCTGCCTTCTCACGTGAAAAAAGACGCGCTGGGTGAAATTGAACCAGATGAATGGACCAACATGAAAGAAGCTTATGCGGACCGGGTGATCGAAAAGCTGGCTGCATACACGCATAACAGTAAGCGCGCCATTCGAAAAAGGACCGTACTCTCCCCCGCAGATCTAGAGGGGGATAACCCGAACCTTGTTGGTGGAGATAGTATAAGTGGAAGTCATCATATCTTCCAAAACTACGTTTTCCGACCGACTCCAGGCTATTCCCGTTATAAGACGCCGATTGATCGCTTATATATGGTAGGAGCTGCAACCTGGCCAGGAGGTGGATTGAACGGAACTTCTGGATGGCTGCTTGCTGATAAACTATAAGAAACGTGCCCTGGGAGAAATTCTTCCAGGGCTTCTTACATGATGAGCTTTAAAACGCTTGTATGTACATCTTTTTTACAATTTAATTTCAATGCTTTGACTTTCAGCGGAACACTTGTTAAATTAAATTCCGACCTAAACAATCAACATTAAAAAGGAGGTCTGGTGTATGTCAGAGAAAAAAGAAACACCCTCGTCATCAAGAAGATTTTTATTTCGAATATTAGACGGCATTGAGTGGCTCGGAAATAAGCTTCCGTCTCCACTTCTTCTGTTTGCAATATTAGCTCTTATTGTAGTTATTATATCGGGTATATTTTCTTCTGTGTCCGTGACGAACCCTACGACAGGGGAAGTCATTCAAGTCAAAAATTTACTTAGCCTAAGCGGTCTGGAGTACATTTTTAACAGTGCCGTTGAAAACTTTATAGGATTCCCGCCGCTTGGAGCGGTACTCGTAACCATGCTCGGGATTGGTTTGGCTGAACAAACCGGATTAATTAATTCTTCATTAAAAGGAATCGTATTTTCTTTCCCTAATCGCTTACTCACGGCAGCGCTGGTATTTGCCGGGGTCATGTCCAGTGTGGCCGTCAATGCCGGATATGTGGTCCTTCCACCTCTCGGCGCCGTGCTTTTTCTAGGATTAGGCCGTCACCCATTGGCTGGTCTGGCCGCTGCGTTCGCTGGTGTATCGGGAGGATTTGGAGCCAACCTGGCCCTTACTTCAACCGATGCCGTGCTGCAGGAATTGACCGTTGAAGCCACCCGAACGCTTGACCCTGCCTATGCGGAAACGATTACCGTAACCATGAACTACTTCTTTGCGGCAGTGTCTGTTCTGCTGGTGACGATCGTGGGTACGCTTGTGACCGATAAGATTGTCGAACCTCGATTAGGTCGTTATGAAGGGGGAGAAAACGGAGAAATCGATGAGCTTACCTCTCTTGAAAAAAGAGGGATGCGTCTGGCTGGTATAGGATTCCTATTTACATTTCTCTTGATGGCCTATCTATCGTTTGGCCCGCTGCGCGGTGACGGGGCTTACATCGATTCACCATTCTTTAATGCCCTGGTCTTTGTTATTTTCATTTTATTCCTTGTTCCAGGTCTGATTTATGGAATTGTGGTAAAAGAGATTAAAAACGATAAGGATCTTACGAAGCTGTTAGGTAAAACAATGGCCAGCATGAGTGGATATATTGCCCTGGCTTTTACGGCCGGTCAATTTATTGCTTATTTCCGTGAAACGAATCTCGGAACTGTGATCGCTTTTAAAGGAGCGGATTTCCTAAATTCTACGGGATTCGATGGAATTGGTCTTATCCTGACGTTCCTTGGGCTGACTATGGTTGTGAACTTCTTTATTGGAAGTTCTTCAGCAAAATGGACGATCTTAGCCCCGGTGTTTGTTCCGATTATGATGAATCTTGGCTATTCTCCTGAGTTTACAACGCTGCTGTACCGGATTGCAGACTCAGTGACGAATATGATTACGCCGCTGCTTCTTTATTTCCCGGTAATTATAGCTTTTGCCCAGCGTTATGATAAGAAACTTGGTATTGGAACGTTAATTTCAATGATGATTCCTTATTCAGTCGCATTCCTACTAGCTTGGCTAGTTATGCTGCTGGTTTGGGTACTACTCGGTATTCCGGTAGGTCCAGGAGCTCCTATCAGTTATTAATAGGACGACTCACGATTAAAAAAGCAGACTTCCTGCGAGAGGAAGTCTGCTTTTTTCATTAGCATTATAATATTGTCGGTAATTTCCATGGTTAATTTATTAAACTAACGGGTCGGTTACTGTAAGACTCAGTTTCGAGATATTGTCTGGAGAAAGGGGCTCCAGGTAACGGCTCGCTTTCCGCGGGCATGTGGTGAGCTTCCTCAGGCTTCGCCTTCCGGGATCTCACCGATCATGTTCATCCCACAGGAGTTTTCATCGTCCCCCTCCGGCTCTTTTTGGTTTTCCTATTTATTTAAGAGGGTGGACGGAGGCTTCACGGTTAGTAAATACGTGGACTTGCTCATATCCAGCAGACTTTGCCAGCTCCACGGCCTCTTCATACCGGTGCCCTACATGATCCGGTTTATGAGCATCGGAACAGAGAACGATTCCAACACCAGCATCTTTACAAATTTGCAGCAGTTCAG
>NZ_JBAPTY010000268.1:0-2619 GCF_049282395.1 Halobacillus sp.
GAATGGATCCAAAAGGCAGAAGAAAATTTACAAGAACTATCAAATACCTGTGAGACGATTAACTTAATCGGTTATTCCATGGGAGGAATGATAGCTGCTTATCTTTCAACCAAATATAAAGTGGATAAACTTATCCTTTTAAGTACCTCAGCTCATTATATTGATACAGGACAAATTGCCAAAGACCTTTGGAAAATGATTAAAGACGGGATGCAAGGTGATCTCACGGAGAATGATATGTTTCAGAGATATATACAGCGTTTGGGATCTGCGCCAATGAGTGCTTCTATTCAATTTCAGAAGCTTGTTAATGAACTCCGACCCTGCTTTCAAAAAGTATATGTACCTTCCTTAATTGTTCAAGGCGGAGAAGATGGATTACTCCCCCCAAAAAGCGCTGAATTTATTTACGAATCCATACCAGCCGCAGATAAAACCCTTCACTTCTTACCTCAATCGAAACACATGGTATGCTACGGACCTGAACAAGAAGATCTCATCAACCTTTGCTGCGAATTTTTAGATATGGATAAACAGATAGAGCTTTAGTCACAGCCAAACCAACCGGGTAAACTCGGGGTTTGGCTTTTTGCTTTAAGAATTTTTTCGTATTAGCCATATGCTGTTTGGAAACATTTAGAGAGAAGTATGGCGTGTTAAAACTAAGCAAGTCCTGAATTCCTATTGATGGTACATATGATTTAGGAGAAGGACCCCGAATGGCAGAACCAAAGGAATTGAAGCATGCTCCAACTCTCAGAACTGCGTACAATCCTGCCCGAAAGGTATACCGTTAACTACAGCTATTGCATCTGGAAACCGTAAATCAGTCCCGGAAGCGTTTAGAAACTTCTTTGGAGAAACTTTGCGGAATCTCCAGTAAATCCCATTTATGAAGCAACCTTTTCTAGATCAAAATAAGAGTAAGAAATTCCACTAATAGAGAAGCAGCAGAAAGGATCTAAAGCATGGATGTTATTGAATTGCTGTTTAGACTGGCACTCGCTTTTACTGTTCTTTTAGTATTAACAAGAATAATGGGCAGAAAAGAAATCTCCCAACTCACTTTTTTTAATTTCGTGTCCGCTATTTCCATAGGCACCATTGGAGGGTCACTTGCCATTGATGCTTCCTTAAGTGTTCGGAATGGATTGATTGCGTTAGTAAGCTGGGCGGTCTTTACTGTCTTTTTGGGGTACTTGGATATTAAATCAAAAGATGTACGCCTGGCTATCGATGGCCAGCCTCTGATCGTTGTTAAACAAGGGAAAGTGCTTGAGGGTGAACTACGAAAAGCGCGACTTGACTTGGATTCCCTGCACGTATTACTTCGAAAGAAAAATGTTTTTTCTTTAAATGAAGTAAATTATGCTATTTTCGAAACCGACGGAACCCTTTCTGTTATGAAAAAAACGGGAGACCAGCCGTTTACCAAAAAAGACGGAAATGTAGTGTCAAACAGCCCTGCGGTTTACCCCATCCCTACAACTGTCGTTTCGGATGGACAAATAAATGATGCTAATTTGCAAAGCTTAAATCTGGATCAGAAGTGGCTCCACCAACAGCTTAAATCAGCCGGTGTACCGTCCATTTCCGAAGTATTCTACGCAGAAGTGCAAAAAGACGGAAGTTTGTATATTGATAAACGGAACGATCCGATTCACTAAATCTTCACCTTTTAGTTTTCACAGCTGTTTACACGTCATCCTTCGATACATTTTAAATTAACTGTAATCAAGGTATAGCGCGAATGGTTTTGAAGGAAGCTATAGATGCAGGAGGTGATTATTCATGGAACACTTGAAATTAATCGCTATGAAGTTTTTATTCACTTTCCCCATCCTTCTTATCATTTTAGGAGGCGGATTTGACGTATCCTTTGGGAATGTGTTCTTAATTACGTTGGTTTTAGGGGTCGTTTCGTATGCTATCGGCGACTTACTAATCCTATCCCGCTCCAGTAATACCACAGCTACGATTTCAGATTTTGTACTCACATTTCTGGTGGTTTACTTGATGACGGATGCACTTACTGTTGGAAATAATGTGTTTTCAGCCACACTAATTTCGACTATTTCACTCACTATTTTTGAATACTTCTTCCACCAGTCTGTTGCGCGTAACTTGGATGGCGAGGAAGCAGGTACAGAGAAGATGAGCCCCGCTCCTCAATTAAGTACGGAAGCTTCTGAAGAGCTTTACCCCTATGAGGATGAGGATAAATAATTACTTTATACTATAAAAAATCCCTGACTCTCAAATAAGCTGAGCCAGGGATTTTCCTATTCTTTAGGTTTTCTTTTTCAGTATAAATCTTTGCGGAGCCGGACTGGCTCATGGTGTTCTCCCTGTTTAAAGCATTGAAAGCAGATAGGCAGGCGCTTCAAATAGATACAGAAGAGCCGGAAAATAAATCCACTTAATAAATGGCCCAACAAAAACACTTCCAATTTAATTATCTGAGAGAAACCTATAATAAAGCAGTCCTCCGAAGATTTGGAGAGACTGCTTTTTTGTTAATCCTAATACACGATGCTCACTCGTTCCGCTCTTAGTCATACACTGTTAACAACTCAAAGCGGAAGGAAGAAAAATGATTATGGGCAATCGTTATCTTGA
>NZ_JBAPTY010000269.1:0-3629 GCF_049282395.1 Halobacillus sp.
TCATATACCTTCAGCATCCGTATCGATCGGTTTCGGCGGCTGAGGTCATTTAAACGATCCCTCAGAAGAACCATTTTTTCCTTCACAACGATCACCTAATTCTTATTATTTATTGCTACCATTATACAATAAAAACCATATTCTCTTAAAATATCCTCCACTTCCATATAACATTCACTACTTAAACAGACCTGAACCACAAAACCTCACTGTGATCCAGGTCCTTTACCATTAAGAGAACACTTTTCCTTCTACAATTAAACGTTCCGCCCATTCCACTACCTTACGATTACGACTCACATACATTTCCTGATCGCCTCTGCCTGACGTTTGCATCTCGATCCCATCAGGTCCTTCATTCCACACTTTAATATTATGAGTGAATTGAGACTGTTCATTTTGAAAACAGGAAGGCAGTTTCCACTGGGTACGATTTTTCGCTCCTTCTTCTGTCAGTACTAAACTTTTCTCATACCCGAACGTTCCCCAGCCTCTCTGACCCGGGTTCTTTGAAAAGTCAGGAGTGGCCGCGTAAATACAATTACGTTTACTCTTATTATTTTCTTTTTCCTGAATATGAGGATGATATTCCGCCCATGATGGTATATGGTCTTTATACACATCCCATACCTCGTCCACTTCGAGGTAACCAAAAATCACATGAAGATCAGGTGCGTCCGGCACATAGCGATACTTCCCATTTACTTTTTCCACTTCTTTAAACCAGCCGAAAAAAAGGAAAAGGTCTCCCGGCCCGACACCACGATTATGCAAGGTTCCCTGGGAGATGCCACTTTGACCGAACAATCCGCGCCATTCCTCCGGGCGATTCTTCATCATGGAGGATTCCAAATCCGGGTCCAAATGCGTCTCTGAGAACTGATTAATCCCTAAATCTTTCATGATGTTCAGATAGTTTTCGCTGCCCACCGCGTTAAGGTCTTTATAAAATATCCCTGTATCTGCTCTTGGGATATGAAAAGGCAGCAGGCTGTCTGCATACAGTGGACTGGGCTTCCCACCCGTACTGCTATCAAAACCTTTTCGACTCAGGATGACTTTTCTTCCCACAAGCATCGCCTCCTATCATAATTCACTCCACACCCAAACTTTTTGTAGTTAAAGGATTTCCATAAAAGCTATTAAAATTAGATGTTATACTAAACATAATGACACATTGAAACATAACTTTACTTCTGCTGAAATACTCCACAATTCTTAACCCAATCATTTATTACGAAAATTTAATCATTTCCTACTTAGTTATCTAACTCATACTTTTTTATAAATACCTATTAACCTTCCGAGGGGGCTGATGGAATGAAATCTATAAGCACACCCAAAAAGCAGGTCGAATCATTGGAAGAGGTCATTGAATTAATGACAGAACACCTCCACGCTCTTCAACACAGCGGTGACTACCGGGCTGTTTTTCAGCATGTTTATTTATTGATGACACGGGAAATGCAGCTGCGTCTTGAATCTGGTTTCTTTGAAGACCCTGTTTGGATGGAACGCGTTCTTGTTCGTTTTGCCCACTATTATTTTAGCGCCGTCAACGCCTATGAAGCATGCATTCCTTGTGCACCCGCATGGAAGCTTGCTTTTCAAATAGCTGAAGAAAAACAAAGCTTCGTGCTGCAAGATGCACTCCTCGGCATCAATGCCCACATCAACCGCGATCTCCCCATGACCTTACATACAATCCTCGATGAAGAACAAACTTGGCCCAATGCTCGTCTTATGCTCCACAGGCGGCGGGATCATGAACGTATAAACGAAGTATTAAGGGATCTGGTGGACATTGTTCAAGACGTACTAACGAAACACTATGCCCGCTTACTGCGTTGGATAGATGTTCTTATGGGGCGCAGCGATGAAACGCTATCTTCTTTTTTTATGGCTAACTTCCGTACAAACGTGTGGTACAATGTCGAGCTTCTCCTGGACATCTCAAATGAAACAGAATTCAAGAATCAGCAAGAACGAATTGATGAAGAAGCCTACCGCATCGGACTACAAATTGCCAACTCTCCATTTCCAACCTACCGCTTCGTTAAAAACCTGGCACCTTACATGCGGAAGTATCATTGGTTCTAAGCGTAAAAAGGAGATAGAACGCCCCAATGTCTTCCCATTCTGAAGATAAAAATAGCAGACCTTGCTTCAGGTCTGCTATTTTGAGTTTTCCTCATGTACGTATTCGAATTTAAGATTCACTTACTTTTTTCTCTCTATTTTCAAACTTGGCTGACAAAAAACCAAGCGCAGAACCAAATATAGCCCCGCCAAGCACTTCAATAGGCTGGTGGCCTAATAGTTCTTTCAACTCTTTCTCCCGCTCCACAAACTCAAAACTCGGAAAGTCGACTGCAATTTCAGCGAAATTATCCTCTAAGTCATTGACCAGCTTAGCAATTTCGCCTGTATGACGGCGAATGCCCTGCGCATCGTACATGACAATTACGCCAAAAACGGTTGCCAGCGCTGTTTCAGTGTGGCGTGATCCTTTATTGGACGCTATGTAGGTAGTTAACGCCGCAACTCCTGCCGAATGAGAACTTGGCATGCCCCCGGTGGTCGCCACCTGTTTCACATCCCACTTACCTGTCATTCTTTTGTAAGTAACAATTTTGAGTGCCTGTGCCACCCCTATGGCGGTTAATGCGGTTAGTATTCCTCGGTTCATCTTCTGCATGTCGTTCACCCTTTACTTTACAATCATTCTACTTTCTTATACTAATTTCATTACCCTAAATATAGTGTTTTATGCGGTGATTCATTAAATTCTTTCCATGGGATAAGGCATTCTTTCACTTTCAGGATTATTCGAACAGGTCCAGAGACAATTGCTCTTCTGTCTGCTGCTCTCGTTCCTTCTCTTTCCGCTTCCTGATTCCATGTTTTTTCAGTTGCTTTTGTGCGGTGGATTTTGCTTCATCAGTCTGTTTGATCGACCACAACAAGTCCCTTGCCTTTTTATTCGCAGAAGGTATATCAACAATAGGAGACGGGTAATCCAGCTCGTTAAAATTCGGCAGTTGCCAGGGCTGATGAATGAAGGATACAGGAATAGATCGAAGTTCAGGTACGAACCGCTTGATGAACGCCCCGTCCGGGTCATGATCAATCCCCTGTTTGACCGGATTATAAATACGTATCGTATTAAACCCGGTCGTGCCAGACTGCATTTGAATTTGGCTGTAGTGAATGCCTGGTTCATAATCCAGAAAAAGTCCTGCAAGTGCATGACCGGGTTTCCGCCAGTCCAGCAGCAGCGTGTTGCAGACGAACGATACCACCATCGCACGTGACCTGAAATTGACCCAGCCGGTTTCGTGCAGAGCCCGCATGGCAGCATCAATCATCGGGATGCCCGTCTGCCCGTTGTACCAGCGCGTAAAGGCTTCTTCATCCCACTCGGTGCGGATCTGATCAAACGCCGGGTTAATGGCGTGCTCTGTAATGGATGGATCGTCCTCCAGCCGCTGGATAAAATGACAATGCCAATGAAGCCGCGACATAAACACCTTCAAATGCTTACGTCCTTTTGGAGAGGCGTCCATCTTTTCACGCGTTTTCTGTACCGCATAACGCATCGATAAGTTGCCCCATGCGAGGTATGGTGA
>NZ_JBAPTY010000270.1:0-10366 GCF_049282395.1 Halobacillus sp.
GTATCAATTCTTGTTAAAACAGATATTCAGGAACTTCCTAAATCCAACGCTTATATTGGCATTGATCTCGGATTGAAAGACTTCGCTGCTCTCTCGAATGGCACTACCTATCAAAACCCACGATACCTACGTAAGACCGAAAAGAAACTAGCAAAAGCTCAACGTATCCTTTCCCGAAGGGAAATGGGATCTTCGAATTGGCATAAGCAACGTATTAAAGTAGCTAGACTTCACGAGAAGATAGCGAACTCCCGCAAAGATTATCTGCATAAGATTTCAACCGAAATCATCAAAAACCACGATGTGATCGGGGTAGAAAATCTCCAAATTTCCAATATGCTCAAAAACCGAAAACTTTCCAAATCAATTAGTGATGTGAGCTGGTCGATGTTCACGTCTATGCTCGAATACAAAGCAAAGTGGTACGGGAAGCAGTTGGTAACCGTATCGAAAGTTTTTGCGAGTTCACAGCTGTGTTCCAAGTGCGGATACCAAAACCGTGAGGTAAAGAATCTCGCTGTTCGAACGTGGGATTGCCCAGATTGCGGCTGCCACCACGACCGCGACCTAAATGCGAGCTTCAATATATTGAAGGAGATTCAAAGAATCCTTACAACCGTCGGTGCGACGGGGCTAGCCTAATCATTTGAACGAACCGTTAGGTTCGTGCTCTTAGGAATCCTCCAACTTCAAGGAGCGTCAGCGAGTAAGTGGGGGTAGTTCAACTGTGAAACTTTTCGTTTTTTCTATTCCCTGACTAAAAACCGGTCCCCCTGTCTATTACAGTAAAACCCAATTTTCACGATTATCTTCATACCTTAACGGGTATGCTGAAATAGAGAGCTTATAAAGGAGGTTTAAACATGTTTCATTACACAGTAGAAACAGAAAAAGGAATTGAAGAAGCAGTAGAAAGTTTAGAAGCCAGCCTTAAAGAAGCCCAGTTCGGAGTTTTATGGAATTTTGATATTAAAGATAAACTCAATGAAAAAGGACTAGAATTCGAGAAAGAATTTAAAGTATTGGAAGTATGTAATCCTAAGGAAGCTCAGCGTATTCTTAATGAAAATACACTAGCTGGTTATTTCCTGCCATGTAAAATGGTTGTTTATTCTGACGGGGGCTCTACAAAAATTGGTATGCCTAAGCCAACTGCCCTCATTCAATTGGTGGAAGATGAACAAATCCAGAGACTCGCGGAAGATATTGAACAGCGATTAATCCATTGCATGGATCAAAGCGTATAATTTATGAGAGGAGGGATAATCATTGAATTATCCTTCCTTTTTTATTTAGATCTGTTATATCTGGTTGCTAATTTTCATAATAGACTTCTTAAAGTATAGGGTCGGATAGTTGAAGACTCAGTTTCGAGATATTTTATGAGAGAAAGGTCCTGCGGAGGATGATTCGCTTTCCGCGGGAATGTGCTGAGCCTCCTCGAGCTAATGCTCTCCGGGGTCTCACCGGTCATGTTTATCCCGCAGGAGTCTTCATCATCCCCCTCCAGACCTTGCAATAGTCAGACGCTCGAAATTCTATTTGAAATCCCCCCCCTTATGAATAAGGACTATCTATGTAAGTAGTGCTGGCTCTTACTCTTCTTACGGTTGAACCCTCTGTAGCAACATTTGAGTCTGTTTCGGGATGCTCCAGTTCTCCTACTAGCAGGTCCGTTCACAAGAGATCGTTGGGGTTGGTTGGAAATAACGAGACTCCCGCGGGAGAAGGAGCTATGCGAGACCCCTCAGGTAGTGATAACGACCGAGGAGGCTTGCCAGTTCCCCCGCAGGAAAGCGAGTTATTTCCCCACCAACCCTCTTCCATTTAAAGTAAAGGACCCAATTGTCTCAAAATCGAGTCTTAAACAAACGAGAACTTATCTTTAAAAAAACATCCTAATTTTGTATCGGTGGAAGATTTGTCAGCTTCTTTCCTTTGACTGAACAATGAAACTCCCCCTGATTCGTAATCGCCCCATAAAATATATTCTCAATAGAAGTTATCCCGCAAGCTCTCAATTGGTTCTCCAACCATTCCTCGTTTTTATCCAGACGTTCCAAAATATCTTTTTGTAATTTACCGTCCAAAATAAGTGGAATGTCATAACCCCCACCCCTATATGGAAGTTGAAAATCCTCCCTCGTAATGTTTTCTTTTTCTGACTTTAATTTCACAGACATTAATCCGTTGGCTTCAATCAGGGCTAATTCGACATCATTAATGTGGTAAACATCTTTTTCTCGAAGCATCTGAAGGATATTATCAATAGAATAGTGGATACTCTTAATGTTCTTTTCGACTATTTCTCCATTGTACACAACTACTGTTGGTTCAAAAGTTAAGAGCTTTCCAAGTTTGCGGTTTCTTAGTTTGGTCCGTACAATAAATTTCTGCAGTAAAGCGATCGCAATCATAGCTACAATCGTATGAATATGATCGACGTTCGGATTGGCAATATCAGCCCCTACTACTGACCCCAGTACAAGAACCACCAAAAAGTCAAAGACCGGCAATTTACCGATTGCCCGTTTTCCCATAATTAACCCTATTACTAGTAAGAATGGGAGAATGGTTACTATTCTGCCTAAAACCTTTAGTAAATCCCACAATACGTCCAATTGATTCACCACCTATACGTAGGTTTGCTTACCACATAATGTTTTATCCAATATTCTTTTATCCACCTGTTGACATTATACCTTACGGGGTATATTATTAGTCATGTACTGTTCAAACACAGCAAACAAAATCTTCATTAAGGGAGGGGAATCAACATGGAGTACAACGAAGCCATGAAAAACAGAGTTAAGCGTCTGGAAGGACAGTTAAGAGGCGTGCTAAGAATGATGGAAGAAAATAAAGATTGCAAAGACGTCATCACCCAACTGTCTGCTTCTAGAAGTGCCATTGATCGTACCATCGGTTTAGTCGTCAGCTCCAACCTTGTGGAGTGCATTCAGGAATCAAGTGATAACCAAAACACGGAAGATTCCATCAACGAGGCTGTGCAGCTTCTAGTTAAAAGCCGATAATTTTTTAATAATTTAAATACCCATACACGTATATGTATAATTAAATTCTAGGAGGATAAAGATGTCTGAAACAAAATCAACCAATATCATCTTGTTCAGCGGAGATTATGATAAAGCGATGGCCGCTTATATTATTGCTAACGGGGCAGCGGCTTACGATCATAACGTAACCATTTTCCACACATTCTGGGGGTTAAACGCTCTGCGAAAAGATGAACAAGTATCTGTTAAGAAAAACTTTATGGAAAAAATGTTTGGAAAAATGATGCCGAGAGGTGCCGATAAAATGGGCATATCTAAAATGAACTATGCTGGATTCGGCCCGAAAATGATTAAAGATGTCATGAAAAAACACAACGCTATGCCGTTGCCTGACCTGATTGAAATGGCGCAGGAACAGGATGTTAACCTTGTCGCTTGTACCATGACCATGGATCTCTTAGGGCTTCAAAAAGAAGAACTGCTCGATGAAATTGAATATGCTGGTGTTGCTGCTTATATTGGTGATGCTGAAGACGGGAACGTAAATCTGTTTATTTAATAGGAGGTTAGCTTAAATGAAAACAATAAGCGCACAAGAACTGGAAGAAAAATTGAACAAAAATGAATCATTGAACCTCATTGACGTTCGTGAGGATGAGGAAGTAGCTGCCGGAAAAATTCCTGGGGCTGCACATATCCCTCTCGGCTCATTAGAAGCCCGTATAGACGAATTGGATCATTCCAAGGGCTATGTAATGATTTGCCGATCTGGAGGCCGCAGCGGTCGTGCTGCACAGTTCCTTGAACAAAGTGGCTTTAATGTAACAAACATGGACGGCGGCATGCTGGATTGGAACGGCCCTACTGAATAATATAATAAATTATATACCCTTCGGGGTTATAGGAGGATAAATGGATGGATATTAAAGCAGATCATTTATTAGATGCTAAAGGACTTGCGTGCCCGATGCCTATTGTAAAAACGAAAAAAATGATAAAAGACTTAAATTCTGGCGATGTAGTCGAAGTTCAGGCAACCGATAAAGGTTCTAAAGCGGATCTCCAGGCCTGGGCCAAGAGTGCCGGTCATCAATATCTAGGAACCATTGAAGAAGATGGCACCTTAAAACACTATATTCGTAAAGCAAGTGATGAATCAGAAGAGAAATTGCACCCGGACACTGTAAATAATGAGGAGCTTTCTCAAAACCTGCAAAATGATAATGTACTCCTTCTCGATGTACGTGAATCAGCGGAGTTTGCATTCGAGCATATTCCGGAAGCTGTATCTATTCCACTTGGTGAATTAGATGATCGAATCAATGAAATTGACAAGATGAAAGATGTTTATGTAGTATGCCGCACAGGAAGTCGAAGCGATATGGCTTGTCAAAAGCTTACGGAAAAAGGTTTTGACCGGGTTTACAATGTTGTACCAGGAATGAGCGAGTGGTCCGGTGAAACGAAGTCACTGCGTTCATAAAATTTTTTAAAAAATAATATACCTTAGGGGGTAATTAAGAATGGCAATAAAAGAAATCTCAGTTAAGGACTTAGCTGAAAAAGCACTTCAAAAAGAAGAACTATTTTTACTTGATGTCCGTACAGAAGACGCTTTCCAGGACTGGAAGATCGAAAGTGAGAATTTCACTTATTTGAATATCCCTTACTTTGATCTGCTGGATGGCGTGGAAGAAATTGAAGATCAGCTTCCAAAAGATAAGGATATTGTAGTGGCCTGTGCCAAAGGCGGGTCTTCCCAGATGATCACAGAAATGCTGGATGACGCCGGATTTACAAATGTTTATTCCTTGGCAGGCGGCATGAAAGCGTGGAGTGAACACTTAATGCCTGTTAAGGTAAGTGATCTTACAGACGGTGGCGAGCTTTACCAATTTGTACGTATCGGTAAAGGCTGCTTATCTTACATGGTTGTATCGAACGGAGAAGCAGCTATTATCGACTCCACCCGTAAAACCGATGTATACGTGAATTTCGCTGAACAATTGGGTGTGAAAATTAAACATGTATTTGATACCCATCTACACGCTGACCATATATCTGGAGGCAGAACAATCGCTCAGCAAACAGGTGCTGCTTACTGGCTTCCTCCAAAGGATGCAGAAGAAGTAACCTTTGATTATCAGCCATTAAAAGATGGAGAAAAGGTGACCATTGGAAACACAACCATCGATATTCACGCGCTGTATTCACCAGGGCACACCATTGGTTCCACTTCTTTTGTAGTCGATGATCAGTACTTGATGACTGGAGATATCCTGTTCATCGATAGTATCGGCCGCCCTGACCTGGCAGGAAAAGCAGATGATTGGGTCATGGATCTTAGAGAAACGTTGTATAAACGCTATAAAGACCTTTCAGATGAACTCATCGTACTTCCTGCGCACTTCATGATTATGGACGAATTAAACGAAGATGGAACAGTAGCCGAGAAGCTGGGTGTTCTCTTTGAGAAAAACCACGGCCTGAACATCGAAGACAAAGATGAGTTTAGAAAAATGGTAACTGAAAATCTTCCGCCACAGCCAAATGCTTATCAGGAAATCCGTGAAACCAACATGGGTAAAATTGATCCGGAAGAAGAAGAACAGCGTGAAATGGAAATTGGTCCTAACCGCTGTGCCGTCCGCTAATTAGTTCTAAGGTAAACAAACAAAGATTTTAAAACAACACTATTTATTGGAGGTCATTCCCTATGAACGTAACAAAAGTATTAGATGCCAAAGGTTTAGCATGCCCTATGCCAATTGTGAAAACAAAGAAAGCCATGAAAGAAGTTGAGAGCGGCGAAACACTTGAAATCCACGCAACCGATCAAGGTGCGAAAAGTGACTTAACAGCCTGGGCTAAATCCAGCGGCCACGAACTTCTTCAACATGACGAAGAAGACGGTGTATTTAAGTTCTGGATACAAAAAGGGTAAGGAATTTTTCAAAAGAGGGAACCATATGCGGTTCCCTTTTTTAAGGAGGTCGACCAAAAATGGAATTTGGATTAATTATTACTATCTTTCTTATCGGATTTGCAGGGTCTTATGTATCAGGAATGCTCGGCATAGGCGGGTCGATTATTAAATACCCGATGCTGCTTTATATCCCTCCACTCGTAGGATTTACAGCCTTCACTTCCCATGAAGTTTCCGGAATCAGTGCGGTTCAGGTTTTCTTTGCTACGATTGGAGGCGTATGGGCCTACCGAAAAGGTGGATACTTGAACAAATCCCTCATTCTCTATATGGGAGTTAGTATCCTAATTGGAAGCTTTATAGGCGGTTATGGCTCAAGATTCATGCCGGAAAGCGGAATAAACCTTGTTTACGGTGTGCTTGCACTAATAGCTACGATTATGATGTTTATCCCTAAAAAGGGCTTGGACGATCAAGCGCTTGAAGAAATAGACTTTAACCGGCCACTCGCTTCCTCTCTAGCTTTAATCGTTGGGGTCGGCGCAGGTATCGTAGGAGCTGCCGGCGCTTTCCTTCTCGTCCCTATTATGCTTGTGGTATTAAAAATACCAACCAGGATGACGATTGCTTCTTCCCTCGCGATCACTTTAATTTCATCCATTGGGGCAACGATAGGTAAAGTTACGACCGGTCAAGTTGAGTACTTTCCAGCGGCCATTATGGTCGTAGCCAGTTTACTAGCAGCTCCCCTCGGAGCCATAGCAGGAAAAAAAATCAATACAAGAGTATTACAAACCATTCTTGCAGTGCTGATTTTAGGCACTACGATAAAAGTATGGATGGATTTCTTTTAAGACACTAAACAGCTGACTCTAAAGAGTCGGCTGTTTTTTTAATTTTAAAGAAAAGTTGATAACTGTAAGAGATATATTCCACTATCTTGCCGTTTTGTGTAAGATTCAGTTTCGAGGTGTTGGTAGGTATTTAGGGGCGTTGAGGAAGACTCGCTTTCCTGTGGTGGAACCGGCAAGCTTCCTTTGGCTGCGCCCTGTGGGATCTCGCCTACTCCCTTCTCACACGGAAGTCTTCCCCCACGACCCTTGCGATATAAGAGGATCGAAATTATATTAGGAAAAAGAAGGCTATGATTATGCGGACAACTTGTAACATAAAGCTGTAAACCAAGCTCTCTTCGATCAAAAGCGTTATATCACGTTGAGCGTTTCGAACCTCTTCTTATCTATCGTATGGGGGCGGATAAGCGGCGAGACTCCTATGGGATGAACATGATCGACGCAACTTTGAGATTAAACTGACCTATATATAAATAAAAAAAGCCACCGACCTGCATTAGGCCGGCAGCTTTCAATTATTCTTCTTCTTTATTGTCTTCATTAGAGGTTTGGTCTGTGTTGACCATTTCGGTCTCATCAAGATAGCGCAGCAAGTCTCCATAAACTACAGAGTCAGAGACGCTGAGTTCCTCTTGCGCAGCTTTAAAGCCTTCTTCGCAAGTTTTGGCTTCGACCTCTTCACCAGTTTCTCTGTCATAACAAACTCCCTGAATACCCACATACTCTTCATTCGCAAAATCACCATCGCGGGTAATCATCATTTCACGACGATCTTTATTCAGCAAGTCCTGACCGAATTGCACAGGGTTCTCATCCTCAATTCCAAGCAGATTGGTAATCGTAGGACGAAGGTCAATTTGACCTCCTACGGTATGGTTCGTTTCAGAAGGAATGTCTTTACCATAAACCAGCATAGGAACACGCTGTAACTGGAACTGTTCATAAGCGTTGATATCTTTACCAAGATATTCTCCCATTGCTTTCTGGTGATTTTCAGAGATTCCGAAGTGGTCACCATAGATTAAGAGAATCGTATCATCATAGAGTTCCGATTTCTTGAAATCCTCTACAAACTGTTTTAGTACTTCATCCTGATAGCGGATGGTCTGGAAATAACGGTTTAGCGTACCGCTGGATGTTTCGCCTTCCTCAATCATAATTTCTTCTTCAGGTAAAGAGAAAGGATAGTGGTTCGTCAGAGTAATCATTTTCGAATAGAATGGTTGATCCATTTCTTTCATTTTCTGAAGTGAATCTTCAAAGAAATACTCGTCCAGATAACCCCATCCATGGGATTTTTCCGGTGTGATTTCATAATCTTCTTTAGAGAAAAACTCATCGTAACCAAGGGAGTCGTACATAACGTTACGATTCCAGAAAGTCTTATCGTTTGCATGCATGACATTCGTAAAGTAGCCATTCTCACTTAGTAACTCAGGCATAGCTTCATATTCATTTCCTGAGTGGGTGAAAAAGACAGCGCCACGGTTCAATGGATACATGGAATTCGCTAATAGGAATTCTGAATCTGACGTCCGTCCCTGCTTCACCTGATGATAGAAGTTATCGAAATATAAGCCTTCTTCTTTCAAGTCATTAAAGTATGGAGTAAGCTCTTCTCCATGAAGCTTGTTATCAACGACGAAAGTTTGCGTACTTTCAAGCGAGATGGCAATAACGTTTTTACCTTCAGCTACCCCTTCCAGGCGGTTGCTGTCTTCTTTTTTCTGTTCATTCAGATAGTTGATCACTGGCACAAGTTCGTTACTGTCAGCCAGCGTTTTCTTCATTTCCGTCTTACCTTGCAGGACGGCATCATAGACGTGATAGTTTAAAAGGCCAATATATTTCACCAGCATCGTGCGGTCAAATGTACGCTCAAGAAGATCAGTACGCTCTTCTTCAGCCCACTGCAAGTTAATCACAAACAATGGAATCGCAATAATCGCAAGCAAAAATCCTTCACGCCTTTTCGGTGTGAATTGACTTAAGCGAGCAGGCTTCAGATAAAACAGGAAGAATGCAGCGATTAAAACATCAACAAACAAAAAGATGTCTGATGCTTCCAGGATTGTTTGGATACTGCCTCCCATTCCTGCCAGGTTCGCTACCTGATTTAACATAGGAATGGTGATAAAGTCGTTATATTCCCTATAAAAAAGAATGTTCACATATAACAGTAAAGATCCAAGAATATAGGAAACTAACATCCCTCGGCGTCCTGCCAGCAGAACTCCAATACCAAAGATTAGAAAAATACTGCTTAGAGGATTGAATGCAAGAATATTAGCTTCATTGGGGTTTTCTACATTTAAAGAGAAGATATTGCTTTGAATATATGACATTTTCAGCCAGAATAAACCTATGACAAGGGCATAGACAGTTAATTTCAACAATGTGTTTTTGTTTAAATATTTTTTTAGTGTAAACATTGTAAAACCTCCGTTAAATTTACATTAACCTATTCTACCTTATTTGAACCGATTTTTGTACCATAAATTGATAGTTTAAATTAGCTGAAATAATTGTAACCTTATCCATAAAGCTTTGTAATATAAAAATGCATCTCTAGACCTATGCTTGTTTTTACCAATTTTTAAATACATCCGAATTTACATTCCCACCATCACGTTTACTTAAACTTAATAATCTCACGCTGAATTTATGTCCAAACCTTCCTGTTTGACTTCCATAGATATACAAATTACGTTTGGACTGAAGCAAATTAATTTAGGAGGTTATGTACATGAGTAAAGTTGAACAATTCATCAATTCCTTGTCTCCTCACCGCGGAGCATTAAATGATTTAATTGAAATGATCGATGAAAATAACTATGCATTTAAACCTACTCCTACATCTATGGAGACAGAGAAGCTGGTTAACCATACGCTGAAAACGACTTATACCTTTGCCCGGCTTGCGGCCAAGCAGTCACCTGAAGACCTTTTCCCGGAAGGTGACGACACTCCCTTAGCGGAGCGCGCCAGAGTTTACACGGACGAAACTTATGCATCGATTAAACTGTTAGAAGATGAAGATCTGGATGAACTTATTGATGTTAAGAAAATGTTCGGATCAGAAATCCCTGCAGGTAAATTGTTAGAAATGGCTAAAGACCATGAGATTCATCATAAGGGTCAGCTCTTCGTATATGTAAGAGAGATGGGAAATACGGATTTACCGAGTTTCGTTAAAAAATAACCATCATTAACTTCCCGTGTTGAATCAAAAGCCCTTAAGAACTTTTAAGAAATAAATCAGTAAGAAAGGACAGGAAATCACTCTTCCTGTCCTTTCTTTTAATTTAAGGCTCTATTAAATCGCCGTGTTGATCTTACAGAAAAGCTCCCGTTTGTGTAAGACTCAGTTTCGAGACATTGGAGGAGCGGAAGGTCCTTCGGGGGACGATTTCGCTTTCCGTGGGCATGTGCTGAGCCTCCTCAAGCTAACGCTTTCCGGGGTCTCACCGATCATGTTTATCCCACAGGAGTCTTCATCGTCCCCTCCGGACCTTGCGAAATAAGGAGCTCGAACCACTTTACCCTTCACCCGCGTGAGGAGATATTAC
>NZ_JBAPTY010000271.1:0-4295 GCF_049282395.1 Halobacillus sp.
TCTCCGGGGTCATTACTAATCCTACGGTCTGAGTCTGGGTCAGATTAAGGTTCACACCAATATCCTCCTCGATATGATAACGCTTTCAATTATTTAAGTCTTTCTTTTATATTGCAGGAAAATACAAAAATTTTCAAGAAGCGGCAAAACAAATAAATAACCATAAAGCTACAAAGTCTTCATGCCATGGAGTGAAGAGAGGGATCCAGAAAGACTCTGCACCAGCCAAATTAAAAGGCCGGTACATGTGTACCGGCCAGAGAAAAATTTTTCATAAATGTTCCACGTGAAACAATTCATTAAAGCACGTGAGCAGCTAACGTTTTCTGTACGTCTTCAATCGGGCTGTTCTTTTTGAAAAGCTTCCCGATCGGTTCACTGGATCCTGATATCCAGATTTTCAATTCTGAATCCAAGTCAAAACTTCCGGCAGTTTCTACGCTGAAGTGCGTAATACTTTTATAAGGGATGGAGTGGTATTCCACTTTCTTTCCTGTCATCCCCTGTTTATCTACGAGCAGTAATCGCCTATCGGTAAAAACAAATAAGTCCCGAAGTACTTTAAAGCCGCTCTCAATTTCTTCATAGTCTACTAGAATATCATCCAGCTGTTCCTCGAGCTTTTCGATATTCGCTTCACTTGCATTTCCCATTAATTCATCAAAAAAACCCATCGTGTACACTCCTTTCTTACTGCATAAATCTCAGCAGAATACATTCGCTGGGATTTAATTCAATAGAAAGATTTCCTTTCTTTGAACTGAAGATACGCTTTTTATTTTGCAGCGCCTGCCATTTTCCTTTGCGGATCGGAATATGGGCTGTTCGCTTCTCTGTAATGTTCCGATTAAATAGATAGACCATATGCTCATCATGCGCCTCATGACCAAAGGCATCTACTCCATTGTCAATCCATCTTTCAAAGCCGAACAAATCTTCATGCAGATCATGCGGTTTCCAGTGACCGGTCCGCAGTACAGGGTGTTCTTTGCGCCATTTTCCAATTTGTTTATACCATTTCAGCAAATCCTGCTCCTCGTTGCCCCATGGATAGGGCTTACGGTTGTCCGGGTCAGCTCCCCCGTCAACTCCAGCTTCATCTCCGTAATAGAGGGAAGGAATTCCGGGAAATGAATACAGCCATAAGCTCAGGCCTTTTACCTGCGCCCGGTTAATGTTTACCCGGTGCTCCTCCTCCATATCGCCCGGCAGGTAGTCGTGCAGCATCGTGATAATCCGCTCCACATCATGACTCGAAAGCATGTTCATTAACGCGTAAAAATATTGCTGGGGATAGTGTTCATGGAGTGTGGTCAGCCGACGGTTCACAAAGAACGCATCTACATCGCCTTTCATAAAGTCGAGCATAATTCTTCGAAGCGGGTAGTTCATGACCGAGTCCAGCACGCCTCCAAGAAAATAATCTCTGCGGTTTCCATAAGAACTTTTATTAGAGGCATCTTCCCATACTTCACCTAGAAGAACGCTGGATTTGTCCTCTTTTTTCAGCTGACGGTACAGCTTTTTAATCAAATCGTCCGTCAGCTCATCCGCTACGTCAAGACGCCAGTGATTTACTCCAGACCTTTGCCACGATTGGATAACACTGTTCTCATCATCTACAAGAAAGCTTTGATAGTCTTCGTTTTCTTTATTAAGCGTTGGAAGTGTCCCCACTCCCCACCAGGCATCATAGTCATCTGGATAGTGATGGAACGTGTACCAGGTGTAATACGGTGATTCCTTCGACTGATAGGCTCCTAAAGAGTCATATTGGTTTTCTCTATTGAAATAGATACTGTTACTGCCTGTATGGCTGAAAACACCGTCGAGCATGATTTCTATGCCCCTGTCAGCGGCTTCCTTAATTAACTGCTCAAATTCTTCTTTGGTACCGAGCAGCGGATCAATTTTATGATAATCACCCGTGTCATACCGGTGGTTACTTTCGGCTTCAAAGATCGGATTTAAATAGATAACGGTAACTCCAAGAGAAGCAATATAGTCTAACTTTTCCTGAATACCTTTCAGATTGCCCCCGAAAAAGTCCCAGCGTACAACCTCGCCTCGTTCATTTCTAATATAGAAAGGATCATTTTCCCAATGAGCATGAATTAAGCTTGTTTTGGGAGCCTTTGTGGAATCTATTTCTCCTCCCGCAAAGAATCGGTCCGGGAAGATTTGATACATCGTGGCGTTTTTCCACCAGTCAGGTGTTTCGTACTCGGGATTATAAACCGTGATCTGCCAGGAAGGCGGAACATGGTCATATATGGTTCCTTCTCCGCTTTCAAAGATGTTCTCACGACCGTAAAACAAGGTATGGTCCGTCAGTATCACTTCGAAAAAGTACCAGATTAACTGAGGTTCATCCGGCATCGTAATCGACGTTTCATACGAATCGAACTGATGCTCCTCGCTGTACAGATCCATCTTTTTCGTTTTTTCTGTATCGGTTTTATCAAGAATGTAATGAAGAATAACATGAGACACTTCAAACCGATTATGAATATCAATGGATAATGATACTTTGGAACCTTTTGGTGCGGCACCAAAAGGTTCTCTATAGGTTAAGTCAAAACTATTATGATAAATGTCCTTGTGTTTCACATAAACTCCCCCTAAGACCTCACTTTAACATTCGTGTGCGCTGAATCTGCCAAATATCAGTAGCATACTCCTGGATCGTCCGATCACTGGAGAACTTCCCGGATTTTGCAATGTTAATTAGACTCTTCTTGTTCCATTCCCGCTGATTCAGAAAATCACGGCTCACTTTTTGCTGAGTAAAGAGATAGCTGGCAAAATCTTTTAGTACAAAGAACTCATCGTTGTAGGTAAGCAGTGCGTCATAGATTTCCTGGAAGTCGGTTTCTCCCTTTGAAAAAGGACTATAGTGCACCAGCTGGTCTAAGGTGTGTCTTACTCTTGAGTCATTTTCATAAATTTCTCTAGAGGAATAGCTTCCATTACGGTAATACTCTAATACCTCTTCTGAACTCATTCCGAACGTATAGATGTTATCGTCTCCGACCAGATCATGGATTTCCACATTCGCTCCATCCATGGTTCCAACCGTTAATGCTCCGTTCATCATGAACTTCATGTTTCCTGTTCCGGAAGCTTCCTTACTGGCCGTTGAAATCTGTTCACTCACATTACTGGCTGGAATGACGCGCTCAGCAATTGATACAGAATAGTTTGGTAAAAAGACTACTTTAATTTTATCTTTTACATCACGGTCATTGTTGACGACATGCGCGATTCGATTAATCAGCTGAATCACCTTTTTAGCAAAATGATAACTAGAGGCTGCCTTAGCTCCAAAGAAAAAGGTTCTAGGTACAATATCCAACGTAGGATCGGATTTAATTTCATTGTACAAATGCATAATGTGGAGTGCGTTCAGCAGCTGGCGTTTATAGCCATGAAGCCTTTTAATGTGGACGTCAAATATCGAGGCCGGATCAACGGCGATCCCTTGAGTCTCTTGTACCCAATCAACTAGATTTTGTTTATTTTCCTGTTTAATATCATGTAAACGATCTAAGAATGCGTGATCTTCCTGTTTATTCAACAGATCTTCTAATCGTTTAGGCTGCTCAATCCAGCTATCGCCAATGGCTTCCGTGATGGCAGAAGTCAAAGGTTTATTGGCGTGCATCAGCCATCTTCTATGAGTAATGCCGTTGGTTTTATTATTGAAGCGCTCAGGAAAGGTATCATAAAACCGCTTCATTTCCCGTTTCTTTAATATTTCCGTGTGGAGCTTCGCGACTCCGTTCACACTATGACTTCCTACAATAGATAGATGAGCCATTTTCACCTGGCCGTCAGCCACAATGGCAAGATCGGCAATCCTGTCAAAATCTCCAGGATACGTCCGCCATAGATCCTGACAGAAACGCTCATTAATCTCTTCGATAATCATAAAGATGCGAGGGAGCAGAGAGCGGACCATATCTACTGGCCAAGACTCCAGGGCTTCACTGAGTGTTGTATGGTTGGTGTAAGAAACAGATGATTGCGTAACATCCCAGGCTTCTTCCCATCCTAAACCTTTTTCGTCCATTAAAATTCGCATTAATTCCGGAATGACAAGCGCAGGGTGTGTATCGTTGATATGAAGAGCAGCTTTATCCGGGAAAGACGTCAAAGGAAGATCCAAACGTTCAAACGAGCGTATGACAGACTGAACCCCCGCAGACACCAGGAAGTATTCCTGCTTCAGCCGCAGCCTCTTTCCTTCATCCGTCGAATCATCCGGGTACAGGAAGGAAGAAATAGACTCAAGC
>NZ_JBAPTY010000272.1:0-2408 GCF_049282395.1 Halobacillus sp.
TTCTAAAACCGATGGCTGACGGCGGAGAGGGGACCCTCGAGGCTTTAGCCAATGCCTCCGATCCTCAAAAAGTGAACCTGACATGTACAGGTCCTCTTGGTGAAAAAGTCGAAAGTTCGTACGTCGAATTTGAGGATCGAGCTGTCATTGAAGGAGCTGCTATTGCGGGATTACCCCTTGTTCCTGAAGAACAGAGAAATCCTGATTACACCACTACATACGGGATCGGCGAAGCGATCTTACATGCTTTGAACCGCGGACACCGTGAGCTGATGATCGCCATTGGAGGAAGCTCCAGCAATGATGGAGGTCTTGGGATGCTGCAAGCTCTCGGAATGAAGACCTTTGACGACGATGGAAAGGAAACAGGAGGATTTGGAAAAGATCTATTCCATATTAAAAGGATTGACTTTTCTTCGATCGATTCCCGATTAAAAAAAACAACGATCAGGGTTGCGTCTGATGTTGACAACCCTCTAACAGGACCTAAAGGCGCAAGCCATGTTTATGGACCTCAAAAAGGAGCTTCAGAAGAACAGGTACTTGCTTATGATGATGCTTTGTTCGACTACGGAACGCTTGTCGAAAATGCGAGTGGTATAGCGGTCATGAATTCTCCTGGAGCTGGAGCTGCAGGCGGACTTGGCTTTGCTTTTTTATCCATTGGAGCATCACTGGAATCGGGAGCCAGACTCATCTCAGAAGCTATTCATTTGCCAGAAGAGATAAAAAGGGCTGACCTGGTTGTAACCGGTGAGGGCCAAAGTGACGAACAGACGATGTACGGAAAAGCTCCAGGTTATGTAGCAGAATTGGCGAAGCAGCACAATAAGCCTGCTCTTCTCCTATCAGGTAGCTTGGATGGAGATTACGAGGAATTAAATCATGTTTTTACGGGATGCTTTTCGATCGTTCCAGGACCTAGAGATCTAACAGAATGTATGGATCATGCGGAAGAGTACTTGTACAAAGCAACAATACAAGTCGCACGTCTTGTTTCGAATTTTACAAACTAAAAGGAGTGGACAGTATGGATGGAATCGGATTAATTCTTATTATTATTGCAGGTGTTTTCTTTGTAATCGTAGCTACAGCCAAGTTCAACCTTCACCCTTTTCTTTCGTTATTAATTGCGGCATTCGCCATTGGGATATCGTCAGGGATGCCGCTTCCCGATGTAGTTGAAGCTGTGAATGGCGGCTTTGGCGGGTTGATGGGTGGTATAGGATTAGTAATTGTATTCGGTACAATCATCGGAGTGATATTGGAAAAATCCGGTGCCGCGCTTCGAATGGCTGAAGTTGTACTTCGTATCGTCGGCGAAAAGCGTCCTCAGCTGGCTATGAGTGCAATTGGCAGTATCGTAAGTATCCCCGTCTTCTGTGATTCTGGATACGTTATATTATCTTCATTAAAGAAAGCGCTTGCAAATAAAACCAAGGTAACCGTTGCCTCTATGGCAATTGCCTTATCCACTGGTTTATTCGCTACTCATACCCTGGTCCCGCCGACTCCCGGACCGATTGCTGCAGCCGGGAACATCGGAGCGGAAAACTATTTAGGTACCGTCATCCTGTTCGGAATTATTGTTGCCATCCCTGCAATTCTCGCTGGTTACCTTTGGGCGGTTAAAGCAGGAACAAAGATCCATATCCAATCTGATGAAGACGAGTCTATGTATAACTACGATGAAGTGGTGAGCAGTTTTGGTGACATGCCTTCTGCTATAAAATCCTTTGCGCCTATTCTCGTACCGATTTTACTGATCGGATTCAGTTCGGTGATTACATTCGCAGGCTGGACAGGAAGTATTTTTTCCTTCTTCTTATTCTTAGGTTCACCTGTTGTTGCCTTGCTTGTCGGAGTGCTGTTCGCTTTCGCTCTGCTTCCGAAATTTGATGAAGAAACTTTAACAGAATGGATTGGCGTGGGCATTAAAGAAGCCGCCCCTATTCTATTAATCACAGGCGCAGGTGGGGCGTTCGGGTCCGTTATCAGCTCGACAAGTATAGCAGATTTAATTAAGGGTATAGCAGGTAACGATTTAGCTGTAGGTGCTCTATTCATCTTTATACCTTTTGTTATTGCAGCAGCCTTAAAGAGTGCGCAGGGGTCCTCTACAGCAGCTATTGTAATCACCTCTACTTTAATTGCTCCATTACTCACTCAACTGGGTATCGAAGGGGCTGTGCCGCTTGCTCTTGTGGTCATGTCCGTGGGAGCGGGGGCCATGGTCGTTTCTCACGTCAATGATAGTTATTTCTGGGTGGTTAAAGAATTTAGTGGAATGTCGATAACCCAGGCTTATAAAGCTCAGACAATGGGTACGCTTATTCAGGGCGGTACGGCAATTGTAGTTACTTCTATACTCTGGTTTTTACTGGTATAAATTAAAGGTAAGCTGACAA
>NZ_JBAPTY010000273.1:0-2170 GCF_049282395.1 Halobacillus sp.
GCTCTACCTCAATTGCGCCGTGCTCTACCTCAATTGCGCCGTGCCCAGGAAGTACACTTACAAGTATCGCGAATCTTCACGCCGGTGTAACGGTTGATGACTTATATGACTTAAACCCTGACATTGATGCACGCAATCTCCAGATCGGATCAGAAATCAGAGTCAAATAAACAAAACAATCCCCCGGCACCTCAAAGTGTCCCAGGGGATTTTCGATTAATAGTCAGATGCTGCTTTCTTTAAGGACAGGGACTTTCGATTGTAAAATAAATAGAATTGCCCTAGCGATAATAGAATAATAATGGAAAAACCTAAGAAAATGTTACTGTAAATCGCCGTATCTCCATTGAAACCCAGCCAGTTGAGCGGTCGGGCAGGGTCGAACAGATCCAGTGTTTTACCGATGACGGCTCCGCTTAACGCACCGGAAACAAAGTTGAGCAGATTGAACACGCCCATGCCTACTCCGGTTTCTTTTTTATCGAGCAGATTGGCAAGAATATCTGCGGACGAGGCCTGAACAAGCGGAAAGCTCATATAGGCAACGATAATGGTTGCACTTACGATATACTGATTAGCTCCTACAATCATTGAGAGCAGGAAAAATCCTGAAGCCAGCAATATCATCGCCAGGTAAAGCACAAAGGTATTCCCTTTAGAATCTACCAGATTTCCACCTTTTTGCCCCATAAGCGCAGCACTTAAAGCTCCTGGGAAGAGGACGAGCCCAATGGCCATCGTGCCCAGTTGGTACGTATCCCGGAACATGATCGGAAGCATGAACATCATGCCGAATAAGCAGGTAATACTTAGAAAACTTGTAATAATGGTGGATCTGTATTTGATATTTTTAAATAAATGCGGAGGAATAAATGGTTCTTCGATGGCCTTCATTCGCCATAAGTTTGAAAAGAAAAACAGAGCAGTTAATCCGAAAATCCATGGAATTCCGAGTGTAATCCCAAGCAGCAATGTGGAGATGAATCCAGCAATCAAAGCCGCTCCTATATAATCAATGTAGCCTTTATTAGTCTCTTCCTGCGGCAGATTTCTTCTAAGAAAAGGCAGTGTAATGATGATTAATGCGGACGTTAGGAATAAGTAGCGCCAATCTAGAAATCCAGCTATAAACCCGCCTGCAATCGGCCCTATGCCTGAGGCAAAGGCCATAACAGAAGATACAATACCCAGTACTTTTCCTCTCGTTTTAGGAAAGTAACGAATGGGTGCTAAAAAGACAAGCGCAGGAATCATCGCTCCTCCTACGGCTTGGATGACGCGGGCCACAAGGACCATCCCATAATTCTGAGCAAAGAAACCAAATAACGATCCCGCTGCAAAAATTGTCAGGCCAACCGTGATTAAGGTACGGAAGGGATAAAAGTCCGCGAGCTTTCCATACGTTAGCGCCCCCACCGCATATACCATAATGTAGCCGGTCATCACCCAGCTTACTTCGGAAGGCATCAGTTGATACGTCTTCGCTATATCCGGCACAGCAATATTAAACATCGTCCCGTTCATCACGGAAAGCATAAGAACTGCACATAATGAGACTAATAGTCTCGTCGGATTAGGTACAGACGATTCGTGTTGCTTCTCCATTCTAATGCCCCCTTTTTAGTTCGCATCTCGAAATGAATCCTAACGAATAAGAGAGTACATTGCAAAGATAATGAACCGGAAATCGAATCTTTTACAAATGGATTCCTCTTTTCAGCTAAAACACATGTCGCTTTTTTTATAATCAGGAATGCAAAGGTCTCGCCCACACGAGATGAATGGAATTAAGAAGTGAGCTTTCAACTCGCTTTATTTCTAATGTTGATTCGTCTAACAGCTTCAACATATCCCTGTTCACGTGGCACCCAATCCGTTTTTTCACCAATGGATCCATCATGTGTTGAAGACTGGAAACCAGGCGGTTTGTACTCACGCCGTGTTCCAGCAGAAGGATTTGCCCATCTTCCTTACATAACGTTCCGAGCTTCTCGAGCACCTTTTCCGGATGGGGATAGGAGCACATCGACAAGGTGGATACGACGGTATCAAAAGAACAGGCAGGCAAGTCGAGCTCCTCAACATTTTCAACCATAAAGTCCACCTTCAAATTCTGTTCAGCCGCTACTCCTTTGGCCTGTTCAATCATGGTCGGGCTGAAATCCACTGC
>NZ_JBAPTY010000274.1:0-5567 GCF_049282395.1 Halobacillus sp.
GATTTAACGTCTTTACAGGCGTCTCCCAAAATGAAATGTTGTTAATGGAATAGATTTTATCAAGGGGCTGATAAAAGTCTTCCAACATTTGAGCCTCCCCCTGCATCATACATATCTGTTCAGGTGCCCTCTCCTTTTTCAACCTGCGAAGTGCTGTTTCCACCATTGACTCCGACGGATCAATTCCGTATAAGGTAATTCCTTCTTTCTCCGCTATCTTTTTCAGAGCATCAGCTGGACCAAATCCCACTTCCAATACCTTGTCATTTTTTTGGATATCCAGGAAAGACAACGTCCACTCATTTCTTTTCTCATTTTCTTTCACCATAAACCAGCCGGTCATTTTACCTATCCAGCCTTCTGGCTTAGCAAACTGTTTATAAAGCATTCTGTCCCACTCCTTTTCAAATTCTCTTGTCTCTTTTCCCTCCCTTCCGCTATCCTATGCGCTATTTATAAGTTATTTAGTTTCCTTAAGATGGATTTGTTTGTATGATAGATTACAGAAACCTTTTATAAAATAATGTAGGGTGTAGGAGATAAGGGGGATTCCAATGAGAAAAAGATGGCTTCTATTCAGTATCATTCTAACTGCGTTATTAGCCGCATGCGGAGATACATCATCAAACGAAACTGCATTATCTGAAGTGACAGCAAATCCCTGGTCAGATATAGAAAGTGCTGCTGATGGTACAACCGTGCGCTTGTTTATGTGGGGCGGCGATGAAGGCATCAACCAGTACATTGATGAATGGGCCGTTCCTCGTTTAAAAGAAAATTATAATATTGAACTGGAGCGAGTGCCTATGGATACGGGTGAAATCCTGCAAAAGCTACAAACCGAAAAGCAAGCTGGTAAGTCGGAAGGAACCATTGATATCATTTGGCTGAACGGTGAAAATTTTAAAAATGCTAAAGAAAACGATCTGCTTGCTGGCTCTTTCGTTAATGAACTTCCTAACTTTCAAGAATATTACGATACCGATGATCCTGCTTTTCAGACTGATTTCGGTACATCAACCGATGGAATGGAAGCTCCATGGGGGAAAGTACAGTTTGTTTTTCATTACGACCAGTCCAAACTCGACACCCCTCCTTCATCATTTGAAGAGCTTAAAAGCTGGGTCGAGCAAAATCCAGGTAAATTCACCTATCCAAACGCGGAAGACTTTACAGGAAACGCTTTTCTGCGGCATGTATTATACGCGAAAGCTGAGGAACCTTCTGCTATTTATGAACAGTCTCTAGATGAAGAAAGGATAGCAGCAACCGCTGATCAGACCTGGAGTTATTTAGAAGAGATGGAATCTGATCTATGGAGGAAGGGTGACCACTATCCGAACACCTTAACTGAGCTGGACCGATTATACAGCCAGGGTGAAGTATGGATGACGATGGGTTACAATGAAGCTCGTGCAGAATCGCTTATAGAGGAAGGGGTATTCCCCAAAACCACCCGTTCCTTTATTATGGAGCCCGGTTCTATCGGAAATACACACTTCCTTTCAATTCCCTTTAACAGTCCTGAATCTGAGGGAGCCCTCACCGTTATCAATTTCATGCTTTCTCCAGAAGCACAGTTGGCAAAGCTAAAGCCGGATTATTGGGGAGAGAATACCCCGATCAGTCTGGATAAGCTACCCAAAAATATGCGCGAAAAATTTGAATCCGTAGAACGAGGGAAGAGCGTACCAAGCCAGGAAAAGCTTGAGAAAAGCTTTCTTCCAGAATCAGAAGCGGGTTATGTAGAATGGATTAAGGATCAGTGGTTTAATGAAGTTGTTCAGCAATAAATCCGTCTATCTGTTAATTCCTGCCTTTTTATTTCTCATTCTTCCTTTATATGGTTTTTTTGCCGCCATTGTTCAGAGTTTGTCCGCGGGAGGCGGATGGACGTTTGAATATTACAGTAATTTATTAGAATCCAGCCGCTTCCTTTCTTCGATTTGGTTCAGTATCCGAACAACCTTGATCGCAACGATTTTATCCTTAATCATCGGAGTCCTAATCATCCGGTCCTTTTATCCCTACTTGGAACATCACGTCCCGCGACTTCTCGTGTGGCTTCCGATGCTGTTCCCTCATTTTGTTTGGGGCTACATGATTATCCTTCTGCTATCGGAAACCGGGCTGGCTGCCCAATTGCTTGTAGAAGCAGGAGTGATCCCGGACAGCAGCGCATTCCCCATATGGACGAGGGATCCGCAGGGGATTGGTATTATCGTTACGTATGTATGGAAGGAAGTTCCTTTTGTCATTCTTATGCTCCTGCCGGTTTACGGCTCCATTAAACCAGGATACTACGATCTCGTGAAAACCCTTGGCGGGAGTAAGTACAGACAGTTCACAGCAATCGAGTGGCCTGCTATTTTCCCTGTATTAATCGAAACCGCATTGATTGTTTTCTCTTTTACAATTTCTGCGTATGAAGTTCCAGCTTTAATGGGGACGACCTTTCCAGAGATGATATCTGTACTCAGCTATGAATGGTTTTATGGAAGCGGGTGGGAAGATCGTCCCATGGCTTTTGCAGCGATGGTCAGTCTGAGTCTGCTCATTCTTGCTTTTTCCGCTGCTGGGTTCTCTATCCTTCAGAAAAAGCGCTGGCGAGCTATGAGAGGACGATCTGTATGACTCTAAAGAAACTTACCTTTTTTATGTTAGCTCTCTTATTATTTATAATGCCCGTCCTGCTGCTTCTGTTACAGAGCCTCAGTTCTCCCTGGCGTTTCCAGTCTGGAGACTCATTTCATTTTCAACTGGAAAGTTTTCAGGTGCTCTGGTCAGCAGCTAACCTCCTTGAAGCTACTCTCTGGTCAATTGTGGTTGGAGCCGGGGTGCTCATTCTGAATATGGCAGTTGGAATCGCTGCAGGAAAAGCGCTGTCTACACTTTCATTTAAAGGAAAACCACTGCTGGAAGCCTTCTTTCTGTCTCCCGTTTTAATTCCTGTGCTTGCGGTGACTATGGGTCTTCATTTGTTCATGATTCAAGCAGGACTGGCTGACACAGTCCTCGGCGTTATTCTTATCCACCTGGTTCCTACCATTCCATACAGCATTCGAATTTTTCACAATTCGTACGCTCAGCTTGGGAATCGCATGCTGGAACAGCCAATCGTTCTTGGAGCCGCACCGATGAAACAACTGTTCACTGTAGAACTTCCTTTAATGAAACCTGCGATCCGCAGTGTCACATTTTTAACAATCGTTATCAGTCTAAGTCAATATGCGATTACATCAATTATCGGGGGTGGCAGGATCGTTACACTGCCCATGATTTTCTTTCCATTCCTTGATACAGCTAATACATCGGTCATGGCTGCTTTCGCTGTCTGGTTTGCTATGATTCCACTCGCTATGTACATCATTGTAGAAGGTTTAATTCTCCTTCTGCCCTATTCTAGAAAGCCCTGGAGGAATACAAGATGAGCCACACACTGGACGTTCAGCATCTCAGTAAACAATTTAATCAAGATCTCATCCTGTCTGACCTTGCCTTTCAACTAAAAAAAGGAGAAATTCTCAGCATCGTAGGACCCTCAGGAAGTGGAAAGACAACGTTGCTGCGCATACTGGCTGGTTTAGAATCTCCTTCTCAAGGGAGTATTCATATGTATGGGAAAGAGATTACTTTCCAAAAAGCTAATCGACGGGACATCAGCCTTGTCTTTCAACAGCCTTTGTTATTTCCGCATATGACCGTTCAGGAAAATATAGCTTATGGAGCAAAACTGGCGGGCAAAAAGAATAACAACAAAATTTCTGAATTGCTTAAATCAACTGGTTTAGATCGCTTCAAGAATTACTTTCCTTCTGAAATTTCCGGAGGCCAGCAGCAACGGGTTGCTTTAGCCCGAGCAATGGCCACAGAGCCGGAAATCATTTTATTTGATGAACCTTTCAGTAGTCTTGATCCTAAGCTGCGTCATCAGATCAGATACTGGGTGAGAGACTTTTTAGTTGATCAATCCATAACAGGAGTCTTCGTCACTCACGATACCGAGGAAGCGATGATTATGGGTGACCGGCTGGCGCTCTTTCATGAAGGAAGCTTCCAGCAAATCGACAAGGCAGAAGTAATTCATAAGCACCCGGCTAATTCATTTGTTGCCGATTTTTTAGGAGGTCATTTGGTAATTGATGAACAACACTATGTTCCACTAAAGGAATGCTCTCTCAATCCTTTTAATGAACAAAAAGTACGCTCCTATGATGGGATCCTGCAGCACATGACCTTCCAGAACGGTCAGGCGATCGGTCATATATTTTTAGAGGACTTGGACCATAAGGTTTCTCTTCCTCTCCAGGAACATGTATCCGGTGAAGAAGTCACCCTATACATTAAAGAATCGAGTATCCGGACGTTTGGAGGCTCATCCTTATGAAGTGGAAAAGCCTCATACGGGCCCTCTTGTTTGTCATCGTTTTTCTTGTTATTGCCTGGTTTATACGGCAGCAATTTGATGTTACAGCGGATAGTATTCGCAGCTTCATCCTTTCTTTCGGTATTTATGGACCGCTTCTGTTTATGGGATTATACGCGATAGGTCCGATCGTGGTATTTCCAACATCCATTCTCTCTCTAGCTGCTGCTTTTGCGTACGGCTTATGGCCAGGTATGTTATATATTGTGATAGGAGCTACTGCGGCTGGCATAACTGGTTACGTAATGGGACGGTTCTTTGGAGATTCGGTTTTGAAATTCCAAGAATCCAAATGGTCTGAAAAGATATATTACCGAATGAAGGAACGGGGTTTCTTATATGTGTTCGTTTTAAGGCTCATCCCTATTGTAGGATTTGACATCTTAAGTTACTTGGCAGGCATTACACGCGTAAAGCTGCGATCCTTTATCATTGCTACCATTTTTGGAATGCTTCCCGGAACGTTTGCTTATAGCCTAGTTGGTACTAGTCTGGCAAGTGGAGACCGCCAATTGATCTTCATCGCCTTGACTGTATTTGCTCTAATCTTCGCCCTGACTTTTCTATTCCGGAATAAAGTGAGGAGCTGGCTGAAAATATAAATAAGCGCCTCCTTTATGGAGACGCTTATTTATATTTAGCCATGAAATCTCTGTCTATTTTGTTTTTTAATTTCCAGGCCTGGCGGCTGTGATGACTCAGCGGACCATAGACCATAAATCCTTGCTGTTTTCCTGTTGATAAGATATAGAGGGCATTTTTTTGAGGATCATATTCTTGGAGCGGTTGACCAGACAAGAATTGACTCAAATTGTTCCATAACACGGGGCCTTGTTTAACAGCATAGACACCGCTTTTCTGAAGCTCAGGATACGCCGTCAAGGTTACGCAGTCCCCTGATCCAAAAATATAATCATATTCTTGAAACTGCAGGGTGTCCCTGACCAGCGCAAATCCTTTCTCATCTACTTCGACTCCAGACCGTTTAAAGATAGGCTCGGCAGATGCTCCGCCCAACCAAAGGACACTCGTATGCCGAATCTTATTTCCAGAATCCGTTACAATGTAATGATCATGAATCTCCTCTACACTTTCATCCTCCCACACTTGAACCCCTTTTTTTATAAGTAATGATTTAAGT
>NZ_JBAPTY010000275.1:0-62543 GCF_049282395.1 Halobacillus sp.
GACTAGGTGAGATCCCTCAGGGAGTGAAACGAGCGAGGAAGCTCATGGCAAAAAGGAGGATCGACTAAAGTCGCCACGTCCTGTGGGTACGTCGATCGACCCTACGTCGTGTAGGGCCATAGGAAAGTGTTCAAATGTGGAATCACCCCGAAAGACACGACCAGCATAAGCCGAGCATCAAAAGGATGGTGGTTTTTCCATCCGTTGATGAACGGCTTATGTTGGTCGTGTCTGGGTGATGGAACAAGACGAGTTATTTCCCCACCAGCCCTTCTCCATAACAACATAACGGATCAAAATTATCTCGAAACTGAGTATTCAATTATCCACCCCTATTGCGTAATAAGCCTTATGAAAAATCAACGATAAACGATAACAGATCCTTTAAGTTAAGATTTAAACATTTTCCACGCGGATAGGATAGCGATCAGCCATAAAGGGAAGGAAATCAGCGTACCCCATAGACATCCTTTAAAAAACTTCTGTTCTTCCAAAGAATCCTCTCCTCTTCTCCTTCTATAATTCTATAAGCCTGCTTATCCATCCACACCCTGCACATCAACAAAGGGGAGCTGCTATGTTATCATCGAAGTGCATGTTTTCCCGGATTGATCCTTGATCCCTGGGTTTATCCTACTCCATAGGAAACTAGAAATCTGTTGAAATATCTGCTATATTTATGAAGTTATCCAATTTACAAGTCGATTTTAGAGATAAAGGAGTTTTTAAGTTGAGAATTGCCGTTCTCCTGCCTTGTTACAATGAAGAGCAAACCATTGGCGCTGTCATTGAAGATTTTAGAAAAGAACTGCCAGACGCTGATATTTACGTATACGATAATAACTCTAAAGACCGAACATCTGAGGTAGCCCGTGAGCATGGGGCTATTGTTAAGAAAGAATTCCGGCAAGGTAAAGGACATGTGGTACGCTCTATGTTTCGGGACATTGACGCCGATTATTATGTCATGGCGGACGGGGACCGGACGTACCCGGCTCGATTCGTTCATCAGCTCCTGGAACCTCTAAAAAATCAGGAAGCGAATATCGTCATCGGCGATCGCTTATCTAATGGAACCTACGTGGAAGAAAACAAACGGAAGTTTCATAATTTAGGAAATAATATGGTACGCGGATTAATTAATTTCTTGTATAAAAGTGACCTGAAAGATATTATGACCGGTTACCGTGCATTTGACCGTCTATTTGTAAAATCGATGCCGGTCATGAGTCCGGGCTTTGAAATTGAAACCGAAATGACAATCCACACGCTTGATAAACGTTTTATGATTAAAGAAATCCCGATTGAATATAAAGACCGTCCGGAAGGAAGCGAATCCAAGCTCAATACCTTAAGTGACGGTTATAAAGTACTTAATAAGATTTTTACCTTGTTCAAAGAGTATAAACCCATGTTGTTCTTCTCTTTCTGGTCCATTCTGTTTCTGGTGTTTGGGCTGATTGCCGGCGTCCCCGTGATCATAGAATTTTGGGAAACCGGATTTATTGATAAAATTCCTTCGGCCATCTTAGCGGTTGGACTCGTAATTCTTTCCGTTTTATCGTTCGCTTGCGGCTTGATTCTGGATACCGTAGCGGCCAACTTCAAAAAACAATTTGAATGGGAACTGAACAAAATTAAGCAGGATATGAAGGAACAAGAGTATGAATCGTAAGACAAACCTCTGGTTAATCAGTATCTTAGCCAGTTTATTAAGTACAATAGCTTTAGTCTCCCTTTACCAGAAATTCGGTGAAACACATTGGGTGGTCATTGGATTCACATTGGTCTTTTTCACCGTGATCCATCAATTAATCCTGACATCCTTTTTGAACCAGAAGAATTCATATATTCGTTTTACAATGCGCCCTCCGGTGCTGGTCTTCTTACTCTTATTTTCATTTATCCTGATGTGGAGTTTAAAAACGTCATCCGGGTATTTAGCCGCTTCTTCGTGGCTGTTCGCTGCCTGTGTTTTTCTTATTTCCTATGTAACCTTATTCGTATCCGTCGCATGGCTGCTCTATCTACTGGTCCACCATTCGGTCTCCCTTCACTGGAAAACCGTTTCGAGGTGGAAAATCTGCATTTACGCGATTTTTCCTATTCTAGTCTGGTCTATGTATTTAGTAGCCTATTATCCGGGAACGATGACACCGGATTCTTTATCGCATTGGGAACAAATCCACACCCTTGACTTCAGCAACTGGCATCCGGTTGTGTATACATGGTACATCCTGGGGTTAACGTCCATTTGGGAAACTCCAGCGATCGTAGCATTTTCACAAATTGTCATCCTTGCCCTATTCGGTGGGTACGCTGCATATAGTCTTGAAAAACGTGGAGTGAATTCAAAGTGGGTGTGGATCGGCGTGCTGTTATTCGGTCTTTATCCACTAAATGGGATCTTTCCGATTGCCATATGGAAGGACGTATTCTTTAGTGGTTTTATCTTTTTATTTACGATTTTCACTTATAACATCGTTTCAAGCAGAGGTACCTGGCTAGCTTCCAACTGGCATCAGCTTATGCTCGGGATTAATGCTTTAGCCATTAGTTTAATGCGCAGCAACGGCCTTCCCATTTTCGTGGTTATGGCCATCCTCCTGCTGGTTGCTTACCGGACCTATTTCAAGCGTCTGATAACCACGCTTGTGCTTGTCGGCCTTGCCTACTTCCTCATCTCCGGGCCCTTTTTCAACTATATGGATGTTCGTGCAACAAGCCCAAATGAAGCGTTAAGTATTCCTACACAGCAGTTCGCGCACATCATTAAAGAGAACGGGGAATTAACGAAAGAACAGAGGAATTACCTCGATTCCATTCTGCCACTGGAAACCTGGAAAGAGAATTATAATCCTTATCTGACGGATAAAATTAAATTTGCCGGAGAGTATGACCAGAAAGTTATTTTCGATGACTTCGGCTACTATTTAAGTACGTGGGCCGCTGTCGTTTCCAATAACTTTGGCCTTGCTGTAGAAGCTTATTTAGATCAGACATCGATTATCTGGCAGATCAACCAGCCGGAAGATGGTTACACAAGTACGTATGCAAGAAACGTATACCTTTATAATGACTACGATTTAAAAACGTCTCCTTTGAGCAGCAACGTTTATCAAGTTATCAACGACAACTTAGTAAGGGTTGAAATGTACTTACTGGAAGTGGTCTTAAGACCTGCTGTCTACACGGCCATCATCCTGCTGACAGGAGTAGCGCTGGCTCTCAAAACGGGGGTTCGTTCCCTGCTCATCCTGTTACCCGTTCTTCTCAATTCGGGAACGATGCTGCTCGCTACCCCAGCCCAGGATTTCCGTTACCAATTTGCTAATGTACTGGTGACATTCCTTATGGCGGCTGTCGTGTTCGTTACGTTCGATTCTAAACAAAAGAAGGTCCAGCATGAGTAATTTTACGAAATCTTTAAAAGAAAACCGAATCGGCATCTTGTTCATGGTGCTTGCTTCCCTCCAAACTGCCCTGGGCCAGATGTTCTGGAAAATGTCAGATGGAGGAATAAATTTTTTCTTAATCATAGGCTTTTTCCTTTATTTCCTGGGGGCCGTCATGATGATCGTTTCCTTCCGTTTTGGAAGTCTATCCGTACTCCACCCCCTGCTCAGTATTGGGTACGTTTTCGCCTTATTTTTCGGAAGTATCATTTTGCAGGAAACCATTACCGAAAGCAATTTAATCGGTACCGCTCTCATCATTGTAGGGGCCGCACTTATTGGGGGTGGCGACAATTAGCTGGCTGCTTGTCGTGCTCCTGTTTACGCTGCTAGGAGCTGTAGGCGGGTACTTTTTTAAAAAAGCTACCAGCCATGGATTTGCCTTAAACACGTATTTCTTTAAACATTTAATCGTGGGCTGCAGTTTTTACGGTGCAGGAGCCATACTGAATATCATTACACTAAACTATCTGCCTTACACGATCGTGTTCCCGCTTACGTCAATCACCTATGTGTGGACACTCATTATTTCCTATTTTCTTCTTAAAGAAGTTATTACACTAAAGAAAGTGATCGGCGTTACTTTAATTATCGCAGGATCCTTCTTTCTAATTCTGTAAGATAAATACTATTTAACAAAAAATGGATGGCCTGAGGTGTTCACCTCAGGTCATCCATTTTTTTCCTTATGATTTAACTTTAAGAACAGCCGGTAGAAGGATGAGAAGGAGAGAAATGCGATGATCGATCCTGTAAAGATCGGAATCATCAGCGGAAAGACATAAACACTGATATAAAGCATAATCGCTGAGGTTATAGCAACCGTCACGAAGGACAAAGGACTCACGATCGTAACAAGAAACGCCTTTTTAAACGCTGGTCTTGCTTTAAGATCGAAATGCACCGTTACAGAAAAGAAGTTGATTGTGAATACATATAAGATGATCCCCACGATAAAGAAAACATTCATAATCAACTCATTAACCGTAGAGAAATAATAGATGTCCCCGAGTAAGACGCCCCATAGAATCGTAAAGACTATACCGGCTTGTAAACTTACTTTATAATTTTCCTTATAATAGCTGATATATGTACGGTCAGGTCTGTCGTCGTGATCTTTTCTGACCCATTCCCTTGCTTTAGCAAACAGCGCCGTTGTAGCGGGAAAAAACAAAATCGGCATTAATACGATCAATGTAGGGGCCAGGTAATAGATATCCTCTGTCTTTTCCGCATATATCATGCTGATAACAAGTAAAGCGATCGGCAGGTTGAATACTGCCCATTGTAAATTGTTGAGTGAAAACTTGGCAATCCACTCACTTACTGCATATAGTCCGCCTCTAATTCCTGATGTACGGCTCATCTGTCTCCCCTTCCTATCTGAAGAAAAGCCCTTTTGCTGGAAAAGGGGTTTATACCTATTTATTTACGCCCACCACATCTCGCCTGGTGGTTCTTCAATCAGCACAGAACTCAGGTTTTTCACTGCCTGATTGAAACCTTCGTTGATCGACATGATCGGGTCTTCATGTTCGATGCTGACCACATGATCATAGCCGTATGTTCGTAAAGCACTCATAATATTCGACCATTCCTGCGTCCCGTGGCCATACCCTACGGAACGGAACGTCCAGGCACGAGTCCTCACATTACCATAAGGCTGCATGTCTGTAAGACCATACATATTTACATTTTCCTGATCAATATACGTATCTTTCGCGTGGAAATGGTGGATAGCATCTTCATTTCCAAGAATTTTAATCGCAGCTACCGGATCAATGCCCTGCCACCAGAGGTGACTTGGGTCCAGGTTCGCACCAATAGCCTCATTAGTAGCTTCGCGGAGCTTAAGCATCGTATAAGGCGTGTGCACAAGAAAGCCTGCGTGCAGCTCAAGGCCTACTTTAACTCCATGTTCTTTTGCAAATTCTCCTTGCTCTTTCCAATAAGGAATCAGCTTTTCGTTCCATTGCCATTCTAACACATCTGAGTACTCCGCGGGCCAGGGTGTGACCGGCCAGTTTGGTGCCGTATCGTTTTCATGGCCGCCCGGTGTACCAGAGAAAGTGTTTACAACCGGAACATCCATAAGGCTTGCCAGTTTAACCGATTTCACAAAAGCTTCGTGTGATTCTTCGGCAAATTTCTGATCAGGTGATATTGGATTTCCATGGCAGCTGAAGGCACTGATTGTTAATCCGCGGGAATGTACTTTTTCTAAGTATTCGTTACGCTTATCTTCACTTTCAAGCAGTTCATCAACGTTACAGTGAGCATTGCCCGGGTATCCGCCCGTGCCAATCTCTACCGCCTTAAGTCCAGAAGCTTTCACGTGGTCGAGCATCTCTTCCAAAGATTTATCGGAAAATAGTACTGTAAATACACCTAGTTTCATATCCTGACTCCTCCATTCATTCGTTTAGTCGAGCTTGACACTTGTTCCGGATTCACTGCTTAAATAAATGGCTTCCATTAATTTGGTCACTTTAAGCGCCTGTTCTGGTTTAACAATTAGTTCATCCTGACCGAGGCAGCTGTCGACAAAGTTTTTGGCCTGGTACAACCCTGGCTTTGGTTCTCCTTCACGGATCTTCGCTGAACTATCCCATAAAGCTCCGTATTTTGCCTGATACAGCTCAAAAGGATACACGCTTAAGCCGCCATCTACTCCAGAAATGCTTAATTTTGTATCATCATCTTTAATATTAGCGGCCCATGAGCATTCAAATTGTAGAGATAGTCCGTTATCAAACGTAATATAACTGGTTACATGGTCATCCACATCAAACGTTTCATGATCGAAAGCTCCCCAGTCGTTCACCTGGCCAGGAGTCTTACTCAAACGATTATAAGCTCTTCCCATAACTTCCACAGGCTTAGGGTCATCAAGGAGCCACAGGGCTAAATCGAGAAGATGGCAGCCAAAATCAATCAGGCTTCCTCCACCCTGCAAGTCTTTATTGGTAAAAACGCCCCACCCAGGAACTTTACGTCTTCTCATCGCCTGTACACGTGTAACCAACGGATCGCCAATCTCGTGGTTATCCATTGCTTTTTTGGCAAGCTGGGCTTCAGGGGTGAATCGGTAGTGATAGCCAATAGACAGCAGGCGGTCATTTTTCTTAGCTGCAGCGATCATGCGGGTACATTCTTCCGTTGTAATCGCCATTGGCTTTTCGCAGAGCACATGAACCCCTGCGTTTAGCGCGGCAATCGCGATTTCCGCATGAAACTTGTTTGGGGTACAGATCGTGACAGCATCCACCTTCTGAAAAAGGTCTTCATAATTCTCAAAAACATGAGGGATATCGAATAGACGAGCAGCTTCTTCCGCCCTGTCTTTATTTAGATCCTGTACAGCCGTCAGTACTACGGAATCCTCTAATTGTTGAAAAGAGGGGATATGCCTACCCTGGGCAATCCCCCCTGCTCCGATGATCCCCATCTTCAAACGTGTCACTTCTTGACCCGTTCCAAACTGCTGATTTGTCTTGTTTCTCCAGAGCGAAGGGCTCCCAGGATGACGTCAAGGGATTTCATTCCTTCTTCCCCTGTGATCAACGGCTCTGTATCATTTTGAATACTTTCTACAAAATGATCGACCACATGAGAATTGCTCTGTCCGCCTTCGTCATTGGACTGAATTTTGCCAAGCTGATAATTTACGATATCTCCATTGGTGTACTGCGCTACTAAGGAGTAAACTGGATCATCCTCCAGACGCAAGGTTCCTTTTTCACCATAGATAACGGTCGAATTATCTTCCCCCGGCTGGTACGCCCAGCTTGCTGTCATAGTTCCTACCACGCCTTCTTCGCTGCGCAGAATGCAAACGGCATTATCATCAACGGTAATATTTTCTTTGGCATTGTTCTCGATAAACCCTGCTACATCAATGAACTCTTGGCCTAGTATGTAGCGAAGTAAATCTGCCTTATGTACTCCGAGGTCGCCCATAGCACCTATAAAGGCTTGATCTTTCTTGAAGAACCAGCTGTCTTTTCCTTCTGCACTCCAGCCTTCCGGGCCGCCGTGTCCAAATGTCGTACGGAAACTGTACACCTTCCCAAGCGCTCCAGAAGCGATCAGTTCTTTCGCCTTTACATGAGAAGGAACAAAGCGCTGATTGTGAGCAATCATCAGTTTTTTGTTATGATTCTCAGCAGCTTGAATCATTTCTTCCGCTTCTTCTCTGGAGGTCGCCATTGGTTTTTCACACAACACATGACAGCCGGCTTTTAGGGCTGCAATGGATACAGGTGCGTGAAGATAGTTTGGGAGACACACACTGACGGCATCAATATTCTCTTTAGCCAAAAGATCTTCATAACTCGTGTAAGCGTTGGCTCCATATTCTTCAGCTACTTCTTTAACTCGTGCTTCAACAATGTCACATACAGCTGTGATCTCTACATTTTTATTCGCATCATATTCTAATAAATGCCGATTTTGAGCAATGCTTCCACATCCAAGGACAGCAATCTTCAATTTAGACATAGTGAAAACCTCCTGTTATTTAGTAGAAATTTCTTCTAAAGGCTGGGCGTTCCCATAAACATGTTTCGGGGTATTCGTGTTGTTTACCCATTTTACACCATTTTTGATTACATTTTGTATTTCTTTATTGTGGTAAGTTGGATAGGTTTCATGGCCGGGGCGGAAATAGAAGACTTTCCCTCTGCCACGTCGGAAAGTTGCTCCGCTCCTGAACACTTCTCCCCCTTCAAACCAGCTTAAGAAAATCAGTTCTTCCGGTGTCGGAATATCAAAATGTTCACCGTACATCTCTTCTTTTTCAAGCTCAATATACTCTCCCACACCGTCTGTAATCGGATGAGTTGGATCTACAACCCATATACGTTCTTTCTCGTCAGCTTCTCTCCATTTCAAATCGCAGGTCGTGCCCATGAGTTTCTTAAACACTTTGGAAAAGTGAGCCGAATGTAAAACGACAAGTCCCATACCTTCCAAAACGCGCTGCTTTACCTTTTCGGCAATTTCATCTTTTACGTCTTCGTGTGCTTTATGCCCCCACCAGACAAGTACGTCGGTTTCCGCTAAAACTTCATCGGTCAGGCCGTGTTCTTCCTCATCCAGCGTTGCGGTTTTCACATTTTCGTGATCTTCTCCAAGAAAGCCGGCAATAGCTCCATGAATTCCTTCCGGGTAAATATCACTGACTACTTTGTTTTCTTTTTCATGGCGATTTTCATTCCAAACTAATACGTTCATGATTTCCTCTCCCTTTCTTTATCTCTTTTTTAATGTGGTGTCCGGTCTTGTTCTGGGTCTGTATTTTGAACCTCAAGTCTTATGCAGGATTCTCTTTCGACAATAATGGTCGGGATAATAATGCTCTTTTTCATCATATCCGGATGATTCAGTAATTCGATCAAACTCCTCGCCGATTCGTGACCAAGCTGGAAGGACTGCGTGTCCACTGTTGTAAGCGGCGGTTTGGACAACCTGGCAATCATCGTATTGTTAAACCCGACAATGCTCATTTCATCCGGCAAACGAATTCCTTTGTCCTCCAAGGCCCTCATCACCTTCATCGAGTTGTAATCATCTGTAATCACAAGCCCGGTGGGCGGTTCATTCAACTGCAATATCTCTTCCACCACGGTCTCAGCATCCGCTTTCCCGGATTGGATATTCTTCAAGTAGTCCCGCGGCAGCTCCAGCCCTTGCTCGCTCAGAGATAATTTGAATCCTGACAAACGGTCACGTGCCACTTCATAATGGGAGTCTCCGCCGATAAAACCGATTTTTTGATGCCCCAGACCAATGAGATAATCGGTAACCTCTTTACTGGCCTGGACATTATCATTATCGACAAACATGGTATCACTCGTATGAGAGACAGGTTTACCAATCATCACAAATGGAAAGTTGCATTCCCTTAAGTAAGGAACAACATTGTCATCTTCTCTTGAGTAAAGAACGATCACCCCGTCCACTCGTTTACCCTGAACCATCTTCACCACTTCCCGGTAAACCGATTCTTCTGTATTACCAGTGGTTAAGTAGATACTGTAATCCTTCTCATGGCAGGCATCGCTGATTCCTCTGAGCAATTCCGAAAAGAAAGGATTATCAAAAGAATGGACAGAAGCCACTTTTGTCACAATCCCAATCGTTTGAGTGGACTGGCTGACAAGGACCCGGCCATTATAATTCAGGTGATAGCCAAGTTCATCCATAACTTTCCGAACCCGTCGCTTTGTCTTTTCGCTGATCCTTGGGCTGTCAGAAATGACACGGGATACAGTGGACGGGGCAACATTTGCTTTTTTTGCTACATCTTTAATAGTGACAGACACGTGCATCTACTCCTCTGACTCTATTTCACAGCACCCTCAGAAACTCCATTGATGATTTGTTTCTGCGCGAAGAAATATCCGATAATAACCGGAAGAATTGCAATCGTCAGCCCTGCCAGAGCCAAGTGCCATTGTTTCGTGTACTGCCCAAAGAAATAGAACATTTTCAATGGAATGGTTGCATTCGCTTCACTTAATACTAAAGAAGGCAGCAAGTAGTCATTCCAGATCCAGATTGTGTTCAGAATCCCAACAGTCACGGATATAGGTTTTAACAGTGGGAAAATAATATACCAGAACAACTGGAAGCGGTTAGCCCCATCAATAATCGCGGCCTCATCCATAGATTTAGAAACACCCGTCATCGCCCCGTGATAAAGGAAGATCGACAAGCTGCACCCGAAACCAAGATACATGAAGATTAATCCGCCTGCATTCAACATGTCCGCTTGTCCAAATATGGACACGAGCGGGATCATAACAGACTGGAATGGAATAAGCATCGCAGCAACGAATATGAAGAAAATGAACCCGCTTAATTTACTTTTATTACGAGCAAGAGCATAGCCGGCCATGGAAGAAAACAGAATGATGATAGCTATACTGCATCCGGTGACAAGCACCGAATTAAACAATGATTTAAGAAAAGCTAAGTCGACAAAGGCCTGTGCAAAGTTATCAAAGGCGAGTTCAGATGGGAAACCTAAAACCCCGCCGAAAATATCACGTTTCGTTTTAAAAGCATTTACGACCATTAAGTAGAAAGGAGCGATCCACAATAAACCAAGCAGAAGGCCAAGAATTTCAATGGAAAATAAATTGCGTTTTTCCTGATTCTTTTTCATTACATCTCAACCTCCCGTTTCTTGTTGTAATACACTTGGGTTAATGCAACGACGGCCACAATTAAGAAGAAAATAACCGCCTTTGCCTGCGCATAGGCCATTTGATTGTCAGAGAACGCCGTACGGACAATTTCCATGGAAACCATTTGTGTCGAGTTAAAAGGTCCGCCGTTTGTAAGTGACAAGTTCTGATCATAAATCTTAAAGGACATAGACAGCGTTAAGAACATGCTGATCGTGAAAGCCGGAGCAACAAGCGGAAACGTAATATTCTTGAAGCGCTGGAAACTGCTCGCGCCATCAATTTTTGCCGCTTCTATTAAGTCTTTAGGAATGTTCTCAAGATAAGCAATGTAGATGATCATGATGTATCCGGCCATCTGCCAGGCTGTTAAAATGACCAGACCCCAGAAACCTGTGTTGGTCGTGGATAACCAGCCATTCAAACCTTCAATACCGGTTAAGTTCGCTATGTCGCCAAACACACTAATAAAGATAAACTGCCAGATAAATCCGAGAATCAATCCGCCAATCAGGTTCGGCATAAAGAACACGGTACGCAATAAGTTATTGGACTTAATGTTACGTGTCACAATTAAAGCCAGCGCCATTCCAAATACATTGAGGAGAATAACCGTGACGACAGCAAATTTGATTGTAAACCAAATCGATTGCATGAACTCATCTTCCTGGAACAAATTAATGTAGTTTTGGAATCCTAAGAATTCCGTAGCTGCAAGTCCATTCCAGTTTGTGAATGAATAAATAAAACCATAGATGAACGGAATAACGACAACAATTCCCAACCCGAGGATCACGGGAGTTAAGAATAACCAAAAGGCAAGACTGCGGTTTTTCATGTAAACCTCCTCCAATACTTTACACGTGCACTTTTATGTAAAAAGTCCGTGGTTTATCGATATGATATCGATTTCATATTCTGATAAAATAAACATCTCTCCTATTAGACTACCTATACGTCTAAATATCCTAATAGAGGAGATATTTATATGTACCGGCAGGATCGTATAGAAGCGATCCTGCCGGCTGTTTAGTTAAAGACTACTGACGAGCATCTTCCCAGGCTTTCGTTGCCTGCTGTTCAACTTCTTCCCAGGTAATGTCACCTGCGATGTATTCCTGCATAGCTACACCAAGAGCATCTTCTGTCCAAGCTGTTGGAGCACCAAGGAAGACCCAGCCCAGTGTATTTCCTTCTTTAGCATAGTTATAGATTTCCTGAGAAATCGGATCCGCAATTTCCTGATCTTCATAACCTTCGTATGCCGGAATAAACTTGAATTCTTCCGTTACGAATTTCTTGCCTGTTTCAGACGTGTACATCCAATCTAAGAAATCTTTACTTGCCTGCACGACTTCCTCTTCAGACTCTTTATTTACTACCCAGTAGTTAGGAACGCCAACTGGAATGCTTCCTTCATATCCTTCTACAGGAATCGGAAGAAGTCCAACGTTGTTTTGAGCGAACTCTTCATCCATGGAGGCAACCGTGTTATACACCCAGTTCCCCTGTTGAATCATCGCTACATTCCCAAGTGAGAAATGCTCCTCAACCTGTTGAGAATAATCAAGGCTTAAGGTTGGTTGAATAGAGTTATCATTTTGCAAGTCTGTGAAACGCTTCATTTGGTCACCCATAGTGAATTCAACTGTGTCAGCTTCATAAGCTTCCATCACATCATGGTTAAACTCATCCGCAAGATAGGCATTAGCCAAGTGGTTACCCATTACCCATTTCTCTTTAGCAGGAAATGCAAATGGTGCTTCAATACCCAGCTCGTCCTTTTTACTGTTAAGTGTTTCTACAGCTGCTTCTAAATCATCCATCGATTTAATCTCATCAGGATTGATTCCTGCTTCTTCAAAAACTTTCTTGTTATATAGAAGTCCATAACCTTCCTGGTTGAATGGAAGTCCCAGCACCTGGTCATTCCGCTTAACACTTGACAGCGTTCCTTCAAGAGCGGCGCCCGCTGCTTCTGTATCGGATAAATCAGCTAAGTATTTTTCATATTCATCTACATCTGTCGGACCGCCGACGTTGAAAATATCCGGTTCCTCTCCTGAAGAGAAGGAAGTTTTCAGTGACGCACCATAATCATTTCCGCCGCCAACTGTTTTAACATTAATATTCACGTCAGGATTTTCTTCTTCATACATGGAAACCAGTTCTTCAAACTGATCTTTAAATTCGACTTTAAATTGGAAAACATCCACCGTTACGGCGTCTCCAGATGCTTCCTCTCCTCCTGAATCTCCACCGCTGTCGCCTGAAGAGAAGGAGCAGCCTGTTAATGCGATACTAGAAGCTAGAAGTGCAGTAGCAATACCCGAGTAAAATTTTTTACCTTTCATTTTTCCACCCCTATTTTTCCGAATTATTGAATCCGCTTTCAATATGTGACAAAAAAATAATTGACCTTGCCACACCCTAACTACGATTTAGCGCGCATACGTTTGCACGATTGTTATGAAAAAAAACTCATTCACTAAATTAGAGTCCCTTAATTAAATGAGCTTTCCTACCATTGAGCAAATTTGTGAATACGTTTGCACAAAAATTCAATAACTCTTAAGTTATGTAAATAGTAACACGCTCCTTATATAAAAACAACAAATAATTTTTAAAAAATTCTCTAAATTGGAAGCGATACCAAAATAGATTATCTATCTCTTAAATACTGATTTATTAAAAGCCGCTTTTAAACACCAAACGTGAATGATTCAAGCATCATGAATTTAGTTTGCTTCTCATAAACTAAACCAGCGGGGTGAACTTACTTATGAATAATAAGAACGGTAAATTAAACTGGAATGCTTTTTCTGAGAATGTTGAGAAAGTTCTGGGTGAAGACTTTTGGAACGATATGCATCATGTTATTCCGAAAAGAGGACCTTCTTATGACTATTATGAGACAGAGAAAGAAGGCGTTATAATTGTGGATCTCCCCGGTTATCATTCCAATGATCCACTTCACTTATCCCAGCAGGGTACTCAATTAATTATTAAGGGACAAATCTCCTACCCCTACCCTGTTCCTGAAGAAAAATTACTTCACAGTGAAAGATTGAAAGGTGAATTCAAACGGATTATTCCCGTCCCCTTTCATTTCACGTACGAAGACGTCCAAACATCCTATAAAGACGGGGTTGTTCTTATCAAAATTACAAAGAACTCTTCGGCAAATGAAATAGAAATCCAGTTTTAATAAAAAACGTGGATTTCTTTTTCATAGTCCTCTCTCTTTTTGTGGAGCCGTACTTCAATCGTCCCATCGCTGTATTGAGCGGATATATTCCGCCGGCTGGGCTGTCCGGGTAAAGGAATCGTTTTTTTACTTTCCCCTATGCCTTCCACAAATAATTTACAGTTACCCAGAGTAAGACGCAGTGCATCCATATCTGTTTCTTTGGGCAGTCGAATTTGAACAATATAATAAAGCATTAACTCTACTACCTCATAATCAAAACCTGTGTGTTCCTTGGGATCAGAGGTCGAATGAGGCGAATTAAACATATGCTGGGTTGGTTTAAGGGCATCTTCAATCGATTGCTGCACATATTTATTGATATTTGCCATATCAAACATTGAATTTGAAAAAGGGAGTCCCGGCTTGCCGTCCTTTTGATCACGGTCCGATTGATTGAACCACTTCATAAACTCTTTCATGCTTACAAAATCCTTTCATACCTTAATGACAGGAGGTGGATACTATGACTCGTATATCTTTTCATAACCTCACCGTTGATCAAGTCTCCAACTCTTCAGGAATTTACTCTGGTACAAATGTTCAGTCCAGGTTCTCTGCTCATCGTCAGAAAAATGAAGGTAACGGAATGATTATAGGAAACAAAAATGTCCTGCAGCAGAACAGACATCTGATTATTAAAAAGCCAAATCCTCACGGAGAGTAGATGTCATGTTTTTTGGTAAACGCAATAAACGCTCTCATGATATCGAACATCTCTACAAAGAAATCTTGAAACTCCAAAAAGCCATATTGGAAAATCAGGGTAAAACTGTAGAATATCATTTTCATTTTGACAAAGTTGACATCCATGACCCTAAACTGGAGCAGTTAAGTTTCCAACTGGATCATTTAGATATCGAAGATTTAAGTGGAGCTCTGAATCTGGGAAATAACTTTGGCGTTCAAGTGAAACCATCTTACAAAGAAAAACCTAAATTGGAAAAAACAAAAGATGGTTTAAAATTTACATTCAAAGAAAAGGAGGAGTAACTTGAATTTTCTTTCTCCTAATTTCTTCATCCGCAATATTCATATTGGAACAGTAGAGGACGCTTCATGTGTCAATCTCGGAAATAATGCGCCCAGCGGGTTTGAAAGCCATAAAAAACATAACCAGGGATTTGGAAATGTTTATGGAGACGGCAATTCGCTCAAAGGCTTGCGCTCTATCCTAAGTGATTCAGCGATCCTCGATATGATGGTGAACAGCAAAGATCAGGAAGTACCGGAATGGATTCAAACAATGATAAAAAATGAGATGGAAAAGGACACTCATGCGTCCCCATAGCCTTTTCCATTGGATTTCTTGATCGTTTCTTCTTTAATAGGCATATCCACCATATCTTCATCATGGATCACATTTATATTCTGGTGAACGACATTCCCATTTCCAACAATGGTACCTAATGCCGAATTTTCTTTTTGATGAGAAGACCAGTTGTTTTGACTATTAGATCCTACAAATATCCCTGAACTCATTTTAATCTGGTTGACGTTAATGCAATCGAAGTGCACCTTCATATCATCAGTCCCTTAGTATTGAACGTTAGGCTGCGGGTTACTGATTTCCGGGTTAGTAACTGGCACATCTATTACATCATTATCGAAAATGGTGTTTACGTTACTTGTTGCAATAATTATTCCTACAGGAATGCCGGCAGCATTATTATTCTTCCCCTGCCACGACCAGTCGGCTTGATTATTTTGCCCGGTTGATATTGTTGCATTATCATTAAGTGCATTAACCGCTATCTGGTTAAATACTATGGAAACAGGCATTTATTTCACCTCACCTCATTGTTAAAATATCCTATTCCAGGCCGCAGGGGAACGTGTCAGTCACCCAGGTGTTTGATTATTCTCAGCGGCTCCTTTCCACCTTTCCTCTTCCATAAGATCATAGCAATCTATACACAATTGGATATGGACTTTCCAATCGTCTTCCGGTATGACCAGGTCATCCTCACTTACTTCCCTTTGACAATTCCAGCAGATTTTATTTCTTCGATTTATCTCGCGGAGGAACTCGTCGAATCTTCCCATCTGTTTCTCCCCTTTTCCATGTTTAGATATGTTAAGCGTTGTTATTTTTTATACGGATTTTTCCCATATAGTCGAATACTTGACTCCGGAGTGTGGTATGGGTGGATCTTAATAATCAAAGTATAAGATACTGCTTACTCTTCTACTAATGAGTAAGTTATTATCTTTAAAGGGATTGAATACTGATTATTCAATTTTTTATAAACAAATACAGGATTTTTAAAGGGGTTTTTCTCTCAAATATCTAATGTTGTATAAAGGGGGATAATTATTTAGAAATGGGGATTTACAAATGAAAACAATACCAGTTGCCGCACAAATGTACACACTAAGAGAAGAAGCTCAAAAAGATTTTGCCGGTACAGTCAGGAAAGTAGCCGATTTAGGATTTGATGCTGTAGAGTTTGCCGGGTTCGGCGGATTATCAGCAACAGAAATTAAAAGTTTACTTGAAGAAACAGGATTGCAGGCGGCTTCCTGCCATGTTCCGCTGGAAGATTTAAAAAATAATCTGGAACAAATCATTAACGACCAGAAAATAATTGGAAGCTCTTATATCGTCTGTCCTTACATAGATGAACGTGAGGAAGAAGATTATCAGCAGTTAATTCCTCTTTTAGATTGTCTGGGTGAACAGTGCCGTCAGGAAGGAATCACGTTGTGCTACCACAACCACGATTTTGAGCTGAAGAAGCTGTCGGATGGCCGTACAGCTCTTGAGACCATCTTCGATGATACTCAAGATGAGAACTTAAAAACAGAATTTGATATCTACTGGCTAAAAAAAGCAGGGGAACAGCCGGATCAATGGCTAAAACGATATCAGGGCAGAAGCCCTCTTTTGCACTTGAAGGACATGACGGTGGATGACGAATCATTTTTTGCAGAGCTCGGAACGGGTGGTGTAGACCTGGATGCTGTATTCCAGGCAGGTGAGGAAGCAGGAGTACAGTGGTGGATTATTGAGCAGGATGAGAGCCGTCGCTCTCCTTTAGAAAGCCTCGCGATCAGTATGGATTATATTAAACAAAAATTTAAATAAGAATAAGGCGCAGGCTATTAAAAAAGTCTGCGCCTTTTCTCGGTATGTAAAAAAGCCTGAGTTCACTTGCTGAACCAGGCCTAATTATTTACTTTGATGGATCTTCCATTTATTAAATTCCAGATATTCGCGAAATTGGTCTTTAGACACTCCTGAGTTCATTGCTTCCTGAACGAGTTCCAGCCAGTCATCATCAAGCGTTTCATCCTTTGCATCTGACTCTCCATGAAGAAGAAAATTAATAGAGACATCCAATTCTTTTGATATTTTTTCTAAGAATTGAATGGATGGGTTGGTCTGAATATTACGTTCAATGGAGCTTAAGTATGACTTTGCAACTCCAGCCCTCTCAGCTAATTCAGACAGCGACATATGACGGGCTTTGCGAATTTGTTTGATGCGTTCACCGATCATATTTTCACCTACTTTCTTACCTAGTATGAGTATAGCATATTTTATGAGTGCGTTCTATTTAAAGCACAAAAATCAGTAAGTAGACCTATTCTTGAACATTATAACTCATTCTTTTGTATCTTATAACACAATAGTTATCCAAAATGCCTTTGTAATTCATTCCTATTATATTCATCGGCTGAGAAGTCATTTACTTAAGTTTTTTATTCCAAAAGATCCGTGTTTTAATGTGTGAGACTTTGTTCAATCAGATATAATAAAGATAAATACAAAATAACAGGTGATTGCTATGAACGATCTTGTTGAACGTTTCGAGGTAGCCTTTAATCAAATCCATCAGCACCTTAAGGAGTTTAATGGGTACCCGAAAAATGATAACTTCGTTGAATTATTACAGCGAAGCAAGTTGAAGCACAGTGTGATCCGTGTCCACTTTGATCTTTTAAAACAATATGCAAAACTTCGAAATGCACTTGTCCACGAGAGAATACGTGATGATTATTATATTGCCACCCCTCATTTGGAAGTAGTGGAGAGCTTGGAGCATATTAAACAAACGCTTGATCAACCTCCTGAAGCACTTGAATTTGCAACTCATCCGGTCATTTTCTTTAAAGACACCAGCTTATTGACCGAAATTATGACCGCCTTTGATCAGCAGGGGGTTTCGCAATTTCCTATCTATAGCGGGGACAATGAATTCCTTGGTCTACTAACGAATGATGGAATTGTACGCTGGATTGCTCGTTCAGTGGACAACAACCTTGTAAATTTAGCGGATGTTACTGCTAAGGATGTTCTACAAGACGGATTAAATCCTAGTATAGAATTTTTATCCTCTCACGGAACGGTGTATGAATTAGAGGAACGATTTGAAAGAAGTCTGGAAGAGGAACGCAAATTAAAAGCTGTGATTCTAACTGAATCCGGTAAAGCCAATGACGCTCCTTTAGGAATCGTAACCACCTGGGACTTAATCAAGGTGGATCGGAGGAATGAAGATGAGTGAAGAAAAAACGACGGTTCGGGAGTTCTTCAGGTTTATTAAGGGTGGGATTCCTTCTAAATGGATTCTTACCCTGGCCATTGTCCTCAGCCTTTTTGAAACGGCAGCCAGCCTGGTGGTTCCATTATTCACCAGGAATTTAGTAGACGGGTTGTCTACTGGTTCTTTGAGCACCGGACTCATTACCTTTCTTATCATAACCTTTGTGATTCAAACCGTTTCCAGCGGTTTTTCATATTACTTGCTTGCCTATATTGGAGAACACATCGTTTCATACATAAGAAGACAGTTGTGGGAAAGGGTTCTCCATCTGCCGGTAGCTTATTTTGATGAGCATGAATCCGGTGAAACGATGAGCCGGATCACACAGGATACCAATACTGTAAAAAATTTAATTACCAATCATCTGGTTACTTTTTTTACAGGAATTATCTCCATTATTGGGGCTGTGATCATTCTGTTAACCATTGATTGGAGAATGACGGTCATTATGCTTGCCGCGGTTCCCCTTTCTTTTCTTATCATTCTTCCACTAGGACGTATGATGTACCGTGTATCTAAAAAAATGCAGGATGAAATGGCCGACTTCAGTGCAAATTTGGGTCGAGTTCTAAGTGAAATCAGACTCGTAAAATCATCTAATGCTGAAAGCGCAGAAAAGGCTAAGGGACGGGGAGGAATTAACCGTCTTTTTACTTACGGGTTAAAAGAAGCCCGAATTCAGTCCGTCATTTCTCCATTTATGACGACAATTATTATGGTTGTCCTCGTCATACTTATAGGATATGGAGGTGTCCGTGTCGCTTCTGGGGATCTGAGTGCGGGCTCTCTTGTAGCGATCATCATCTATATGTTTCAAATTATTGTTCCCTTCAGCCAGATGGCTACATTCATGACTGCTTTTCAAAAGGCTATGGGGGCTACTGAGCGAATTCAGGCCCTATTAAAAACTCAGCCTGAAATAAATACGCAGCGTAGTCAATTTAAAATGAAGCCTCTTCAGTTCCATCACGTTTCCTTCTCCTATGCTGAAAACCAGATGGTTTTACATGATTTGAATTTTACGGTGCAACCTGGAGAAACGGTCGCTCTTGTTGGTCCGAGCGGGGCCGGAAAGACTACTGTATTTTCTTTAATCGAGCGTTTCTATGCCCCCGTCTCAGGTGAAATCAGAATGGGTGACACACCCATCCAATCCATTAACCTCGCTGTGTGGCGGCAGTCCATTGGTTACGTTTCACAGGAAAGCCCTATCATGGCAGGTTCTATCCGAGACAATGTGTGCTATGGTCTTGACCGGAGCATAACACATTCAGAAATTGAAAATGCCCTGCACCAGGCTAACGCTTATGAATTCGTCCAAGCATTACCGGAACAGTTAGAAACTTTGGTCGGTGAACGTGGAATCAAACTCTCTGGAGGCCAGAGGCAGCGTATAGCCATTGCTCGAGCCTTACTGCGCAATCCTGCTATTCTGCTATTAGATGAAGCGACCTCGAACCTTGACTCAGAATCCGAAGCTGCGGTGCAGAAAGCTCTAAAGGTTCTTATGCATGGCCGCACTACATTTATCATTGCGCACCGGTTGTCTACAGTGGTTGAAGCGGATCACATGCTTGTATTTGAAAAAGGACAGGTAACTGGGCAAGGGACCCACAAAGAGCTTTATGATCAAAATAATCTTTACCGGCAGCTTGTGGATCAGCAAATTATTTCATAAGCGAATTTAGGTTTTTTATTAATTTTTTATTTGCAAAATATGTTATTGTTGTACCATAACTTGATGAAGTATATCATTAGATTAACTACACTTAAGTAAAGGGGTTTGGTTATGGCAGATGAACGAAGAATTGAACCATTCCGCTACTCATTTAATGAACCGCTGCCAGGGTTTTATAATAAAAAATTAAACCCGAATATCTCCGGACCGCTGCAAGTGAAAGACATCAGCTTGAATGGCCTGCGCTTCTCTTGTGATGAGAACCCGGATCTCTCTATGACAGATGAGGTTCTTCTTTCGTTTATTTATCATAAAGAAACGTACTCAGCAGAAGGACGAATCATTTGGATCAGCTCAGACAATGGTACGATGACTTGCGGGGTTAACATATTTATGTTCCCTGAATCTCTCCGCAATGAAATTTACCGCCTGGGTAATTCCCTGAACAAAAATAAGAACTTTATATAATTTAAAGCCTCCCACACGGGGAGACTTTCTTTGGATATAAAATACCACCTCAGGTCATCCAATATTTGGATGACCTGAGGTGGTGATTTTTGGTTTATGGGTGATAGGTGATGGGATCGTGTGTTATTTTGCTATTTTGATGAGGCCGTTTTGGAAGGTTCTGATTCATTTCCTTCTAAATCGACCGTTGTTACATAATATTTGTATTGAGAAGCTTCGGGATCTGCATACGCTTTTCTCTCATGATTCGAGATACTGGCAACTTTTTCAAATTCCTCTCCATCCTTACTTCTATATACTCTATAGCCCGCTACATAATCTTTACGAACGGCGTACCATGTAACAAGGCTTCCGTTAACTTCGATATTCGTAGGAGCTTTAATATCTGCCTTTTCCATTTCAACTTCTTTCAGGGTGGAGTAAACGACCAGACGATCCTGGTGACCGCCTTGATCCCTAACGAACTCCCCCGTACAAGTGATAAGGTTCAGCCTTTTTTCATCAGTGGGGCCAAAAATCCGACCGATTGGGGACTCTTTCTCTGGATAACTTTCCAATTTCTGAACGACGTATGTTTTCTTTTTGCCGTTTTGATCCGTGACTGTAATTTCATCCCCTTTTTCAAGCTTATCCAAGTCATAGAAAACCGCAGGACCTGTACGACTGTCCACGTGCCCGGCAATAACTGAATTCCCTGTATTCCCAGGTTCCGTACCAGGTTCAAACCACCCCGCTTTATCGGGATCTTCAGGCACGCCCATTTGTCCATTATCAAGGACGCCAACCGATTCAATGTCAGAATTAACATCAATAGCAGGGATTTGAATATTGGCAGGAACAATTCCAGTTTCTTTCTGCTTTTCTTCTTTCACCACTTCAGATGAATTCATATCTTTATTTTTATTAATTACAGTGAACTCTCCGCCAGCCACCTGTTCCTTCAGCTTTTCCTCGGATGGTGTAATATCTGAGGCTTCGACCTCTGGATTTTCAATTCTCTCTACTTGAGTTTCCGTATCCGAACTGGTCAGATTCGCCCATACATTCGTTTCATACCCAACCATGAGAAGGGCTACTATTCCTACGACTGTAAAGTAAATCTTCCACTTCATCTCCATAACCCATCACCTTTTCTTTTATTGATTATTTCATAATTTAAAATAATTAAGAAGAGAGGAGGCTCCTCTCTTCTTAATTCTAACGAACCCACTCATGTGAAGCGAATTTATTGATTAGATTTCTTTCTATAAAGTACTCCACCTGAGAGAAGAGCAAGAATTCCAAATGCTGCCCAGGCCCATGCTGATAGTGAACCTGCCTCACTCATTCCGCCCATTCCTGTATCAGGCATTTCTTCAGGCATTTGATCGTTAGCGAACTGATCTGGCATTTGCTTAGCTATCGCATCTCCAAGCGTTTCACCGATACCAAACATAAAGCCGTAACCCTCACGGAAGCTGTTATAAGCAGCTTCATAATCTTGCGCTGCATAGTGATCAAACGTTTCGAGAACATCTTCTTCATGTGTCCATACCGCTTCAGTTGCGGCTTCTTGAGGAAGGTTGCCTTCCGTGGCTGAAGCTAGGAAAACACCGAAATCTTCCGCAAACATTTTCAAGCTTTCTTCTGCATCCATCCGAGCTTCTTCATTGTTTTCCAAAGCTGCTGTTACAATATCAGATTGAGCTGTGATATGATCCTGCTGCCATACTTTCTCAAATTGCTCTGCCCCTTGTTCTCCATAAAGAGACTCGATTGTTGCCGCAAATTCTTTCGTATGTTCATTTTCTGCCCAGGTTACAAAATCGTAATCAGGAGCCTGGTTGAATCCTTTTTGCATTTCAAGAGTTGCCAGCGCAAAGTGCTCAGATGCCAGCGCATTCAAGTTAGAACGAAGATCTGCTGCCTTAGAATCTGCTGCAGTCTGCTGAAATTTGTCCGGCATTTGGGTCGTAATAGCTGTGGACAAGGCTTTACTAATATCAAACATCCGATGGAATCCTTCGCGGAAAGATTGATAAGCCTTCTGGTATTCTTCATTTACATAGTGGTCAAAAACGTTAATTACGTCCTCTTCGTGAGCAGCCAGTACTTTCTTTGCTGCTTCTTCAGACAGATTTCCCTCTGTTGCTTTTGATAGAAATGCTCCAAATTCATTCACAAATTCTTCTACTTCTTGTTCAGCCGCTTTGCGGGCTTCTGGGTCATCATTCTTTGCCGCTTTCACAAAATCGTCGGAATAATCATTATGACCTCTAAATATGTCCTCAAACTGCTCCGCTGCTTCTTCACCATAGACAGAAGCGATTGCCGGTGTCATATCCTGCGCATTTTGATCCAGCTTATTCCAAACCTGATCGGCATCTTCAGCGTCCTCATAAGATTTCATCATAAACGTAGTAGCCAGTACAAAGTGTTCCGACAACAATTTGTCCAAATCTGCTCTTAAATCCGCGGCAGGGGTTTTAACTGTCGCCATTGTGTCCCCGTGGTTATCAGCCAATGCTGCGGATGGTGCTAAAAGCAGTATCGCCATCATAATGGTCAAAATTTTCTTTAGTGATTTCATGCTCTCATCTCTCCTTTTGATTTTTTCATTTTTTCCGTTGAGTGATTTGCTTTTCACATAGCTATCGTCTAATAAAATCAATTGGATCACTTTTTTGTAAATTTCTTTTTTAATTTTTTAAAATAAAAAAACACCTCAGGTCATCCAAATTATGGATGACCTGAGGTGGAAATAAATAGGAGTCTTATTCTGTTGTTTCTTCTGTTTTGTTTTTACGGAACTTTCCGGTGATCTTATTGGATAAATCGTCAAGGTACGTATAAACCACCGGTATTAAGATAAGTGTAAAGAAACTGGACACCGTCAAGCCAAAGATAATTGTAACGGCTAGCGGCTGCTGAGCTTCCGCACCTCGGCCGATCCCTATGGCCAGCGGCACCATTCCAAGGACCGTAGTCAGCGTAGTCATAAGGATAGGACGCAGACGGTTCGGTCCAGCTTCAAGAATGGCTTCATAACGGTCATAAGATTTCCTTCGCAGGATATTAATGTAGTCCACAAGAACAATGGCGTTGTTGACCACAATACCTGCGAGCATAATAATACCTACAAATGCCGGCAAACTGAACGGTAAATTCGTAATGAACAGACCGCCGGTAATACCGATTAGAGTTGCAGGCAAGGAGAACATAATGATGAACGGAAACAGGAAGTTTTCAAATTGAATGGCCATTACGGCGTAGACCAGGAAGAGGGAGAAGATTAACGCTAAGGAAAGATCCCCAAAAGCTTCCTGCATATCCTGTGCCTGTCCTCCAATTTCAAAAGAATAGCCATCAGGCATGTTCAGGCTCTCCAATTCTGCTCGAACGTCCTCTGTTACGCTTCCCAGGTCCCGTCCTGCGACTTCCGATTCTACATTGACTTGCGGCTGCTGGTCCTGACGAAGCAGCGTAACTGGACCCTGAACTTGTTCAAGTTCAGCAATAGATGCCAGCGGAACAAGTCCTCCATTAGGTGTTTGTACCGTCATTCCTTCCAAGTCAGAAATTGTCTGTCTCTCATCTTCCGGTAGAATCAACCGTACATCAAGTTCGTCGCCGCCCTGGCGATATCGGGTAGCAATTTGACCATTAAACGCAAGCTGAGTCTGTCCAATCACCTGCTGATAAGAAAGACCATATTGCGCCGCTTTTTCCCGGTTTACATTAATACGCATTTCCGGACGCCCTTCCTCCGTAGAAGAAGTAGCATTACTCACACCCTCGACTTGATTCATAACATAAGAAACCTGATTGGCTAATTGGGAAAGGACTTCAAAGTCATCACCATTTAGCTGTACTTGAAGCGGAGCTCCTGTGCCCAGTCCTGCATTCAATTCACTTACTTGAACTTCAGCACCAGCCAGGCCGCTCAGAGATTCATCCAGCTGTTCCATTACTCGCTGCGTGGTCCTTTCCCGTTCATCGGGGTCCACCAGTTGTATGGTGTAGGAAGCCTGATCAGAGGAGCCATTTCCAACGCTTCCCATGCCGCCTCCACCTACAGATAAGTAGCTGACATCAATAACGTCTCCGAACTCTTCAATTCGTGAATCAATTTGGTTTGTAAACTCTTCTGTATCTTCAATAGATGTGCCGGACGGCATTTCCACACTCACTTCAATTTGACCTTGATCAGAAGGAGGTATAAATTCCGTTCCAATGAGAGGAATTAAAGCCGCACTTCCTGCTATAAGAGCCGCAGTAATGGCTATAGTTGTCTTTCTGAACTTTAATACCCTTCGCAGTAAAGAGCGATATTTATCATTTACTTTATCAAGGAATCGATCAAACCAGTAACGCCGTCCGCTATCTTTCAATGATTTCGTCAGCAATTTTGAGGAAAGCATAGGGATTAAGGTTACTGATACAGCCAGCGATGCAATTAAGGCAAACATAATAGTCAACGCTAAAGGGGTAAACAGCTCGGAAGCAATTCCCTCAACAAATATAATTGGTAAAAATACGACAAGCGTTGTAGTAGCTGAAGCAACTACTGCTGGAGCCAGTTCAGATGCTCCCTCTTTAGCCGCTTCCACCATCGAGTAACCCTGCTGCCGATAGCTGACGATATTTTCTAATATGACGATGGAACTATCCACCATCATCCCTATGCCTAAAGCAAGTCCACCCATCGTTAGTACATTCAATGTTTCCCCTGTAAAATACATAAGAGTAAACGTTGAAATAATCGCAATCGGGATCGAGATGCCAATTACAAGAGTGGCCCTGATACTTTTCAGGAACAATAGTAATATAAGAATAGAGAAAATTCCCCCGAGAATGATGTTCAGCACGACACTGTTAATCGAAATCTTTATAAATTCAGATGTATCCAGCACGATTTCCGAACTTACATTTTCCGGAAGATCTGCACTTCCTTCATCAAGTGCTTCTCGAACGTTATTAGCCGCTTCTACGGTATTCGCATCGGTTTTTTTAAGAACTGAGAGTACAACTGAAGAAGAACCATTTACTTTTGCGACTGTATTAGAATTGGTAAGCTTTTCTTCCACCTCAGCTATTTGATCCAAGGTTACCTGCGCACCAGATGGCGATTGTAGAATTGTACTACGAACATCTTCAATTGACTCAAACTCGCCATCAATTCTAATTTGCAGATCTTTTTGTCCTTTATCTACAGCACCTGCAGAGGCCGACTGATTGGAAGCATTCAACGTCTGAACAATGGTTTGAGAATCAAGACCATACTGAGCCATCTGAGCACGGTCCACCAATACCTGTACTTCCCTTACCTTGCCGCCTTCGATACTTACGGACGCCACACCTTCCTGCCTTTCCAGGAAAGGGACAAGCCGGTTCTCAGCCACTTGCTGTAATTCTTCAGGATCATCACCTGATAATCCAACCGTCATGATCGGGAGTTGCTGTGGATCAAAGCGCAGAACACTAGGTTCTCCCGCTCCATCTGGAAGAGCAGCCCGCACCTGATCTACATTTTCCCTCACCTGAAGCAAAGTACTGTCCAAATCTACTCCCGTATTAAATTGCAATAGAACGAGCGAAGCCCCAGCCTGCGATTGGGACTGGAGCACTTCAAGACCTTCAATCGAACTTACGGAGGATTCGACGGGCCGGCTGACCAGTTCTTCCACCTCTTGTGGTGCTGCTCCTTCATAGGAAGTAGAAACTACGGCAATGGGCAGGTCAATTTCCGGATAGAGATCAATCGTCAAGCTACGTAAAGAAACAAATCCTAAAGCGAGAATAGCTGCGACAATCATGATAACCCCAACAGGGCGCTTGACAGACAGATTAACTAGCTTCACTCTGTTCGTCCTCCTCCATGATCGTCACTTTCCCGCCATCTGTCAGCGTCAGCTGACCCGTAGTAATCACTTGAGCATCTGCTGGAAGTTCAGCATTAATGGCTGTACGTTCGGTTTGAGCTTCCACTACTTCAACATTTACACGTACAGCTTTCCCATCCACTACATGGTAGATATAAGACTGATTACCTTCTTCCATTACGGCATCCGTTGGTACAACCAAACTGTTTTCCACTACTGTTTCAGGCAGTAAGAAAGTCGCCATCATGCCCGGTTTGATACGCTCTTCGCCATTTTCAACTGCTGCTTCAACAGGATAAAGACCCGTATCGTCAGGAATAGAAGACACGGATTCTACGGTAGAAGTTACCTTCTCATCTAACGTACTAATTTCCACTTCCAGTTCATCTCCATTATTGAATAGAGAAAGCTGCTCAGCTGTAATCGATGCTGTTACCGTCATAGGGTTCAGTCCTACAATAGTAGCAAAGGGCTGCTGATTCGTTACGAGTGCGCCCTCCGTTACTTCAAGGGAAGCAATCTCACCGGTAGCCGGGGCTTTAATAATTTTGTTCGAGGTTTGATCCTGCGTTTGGTTCAGCTGGACATTCGCCTGCTCCACCTGCAGTTCAGCCTGATCAACAGCAATCCTAGCTTGTTCCAGTTGCTGACGAGCCTGATCCACCTGTGCTTCAGCCTGAGCTATGCCGGAGGATTGCTGCGATCCACCCTTAAGCTGTTTAAGCTGAGCCTGGGCCTGATCCGCCCTGCTTTGAGCCTGTTGATATAGAACCTCAGGAATGATTCCTTCTTCAAAAAGTGATTTCGTCTGATCAGCAAGCCCCTGGGCTTGCTCATATTGCTGCTTAGCCATCTCTTTCGCCTGCTCATTTTGATTTTCCTGTGCATCTTCGGCCTCTTCAGCTAATTCCAGCTGATCCTGCGCATTTTCAAGGCCACTTTCCGCCTGCTCTTTAGAAATCTGCGCATTTTCAAGCTGTTTTTCTGCTTGGCGTACAGCGATTTGCTGAAGTTCAACCTGGCTTTCTCCATCCCCAGGATCCACTACACCAATTTGCTGTCCTTCTTCAATCCGGTCTCCTTTGGAAACGTTCAGCGTAACCAGCTCTCCTGGGGTTTCAGAAATAACGGGGGTCGTATCAGAAGTTGTCGTTCGTCCAATTATTTCGCGATTTATGACAAAATCCTCTTTCTGAACTTGTTCAACTTCTACCGGTGTTACTCTTTCCTCTGTTTCTTCTTCCGTGTTGTCGTTTGAACAGGCGGCCAGAAAAATTAATAGAAATATCAGCACGGCTATTCTTTTCATGTAAGACTTCCTCTCCTTCTATATCTAAGCAGCTCATTTAAAAACCAGAAAACTAGTGTGCGAGGGCGATTATGTAACTTTTTCATTTCCGTAGTGTCTCCTTGAGGACAACTTCCATTCCTTCACTCACGTTCAATTTCATTCTGACCAAGTAGTCATAATTATGAATAATGTTACTAAAGTACGGATTGTAATGCAACTTGTACAAAACACTCTAAAATGACAATATTGTGTCACTTTTTCTGGAAAATAGATTAAATAATGAATTTAAAAAAGTACTCATAAAAAAAGCCGGACCCTGGGCCGGATCCGGTTATTTTTATTGAATGATATTTCCGAGCTGTGCTGTCATTAAGTCCAACTTTTTGACCTTTGGAAGATTGTAATCGCGAAAGCGTTCATCAAAGTGCTTGAACATGGGCTCCATAGCTTCATCATCGATTAGTTCCGTATAAGTTCTGTAAGCATGCTGATATTGTTTCATGTAACGCTTCATCTTCTTCTCAAAACCGGACAAGTGATAAGTGGAAGAAAAGTCGAATGCTTTCACAATATCACTATCGTATGTTGGGAATTCAGGATTGATCGCATGCAGCATGGAAGCCGCTAATGGGAACTGCATGGTCGGGTTGCCTTTGTGGTTCTTAATCTCGTACAAGCTCTTTGTAATTTGTACAATGTTCGGTCTTTCTTCTTTTCTCTGCTCTTCCATCAACTTAAAATAAGATGTTTCGAACTCATTCGTTAAGCTGGGATTGTCTAATCGGAAAAAATAACGAAAGATAAATTGATATAAACTATCATCCGGTACGTAAGTATTCTGGAACTCTCTATGAAGATAGAGGTAGACGTCCAGTTTTTCCTGTGGAATTTTGTTGACTACACTTTCAAAGTCTTCTAAAAGTAAGTCCTTTAAATCGCTTGCCGTTCTGTATTTCATTAATAATCACCTCTATTCGCTTATTCCACACCAATAAAACCAGGAAACGTAAAATTATAAAGGATTTATTAATGTGTATCTTACCTCTATTCTACATAAGCGAAACGGATTTTCCAATCAATTTCAAATAGTCGGACTTAGTTTTAAAGAGTCCGGAAAATTGTTTATATCTTTCTTTACTAACCGATATAATGATTAAGCCATACCTTTCTGCGTAAATAATCCTTAGCAGGAACGATACAATAAAGCCTGTGCCATGCACCTATTTCTTTTAGAAGGCGAGGAAACTATGTGAATCACACGGCAAAAATGCTGGCGGTCAGTGGAGTTATTTCTTTTCTAGCTGGAGTTGGATTGCTTTTACTCGATTTTTTGTCGGCCTTTCATTTTCTTATTCCTCTTCTAACCCTGGGTGGCATATGTATGGTGATCATTTCAGTATTTTTATCCTATAATAGCAAACAAAATAAAAGCCGCTAAGTTTAGCGGCTTTTCTACTATTGATTGTCCTTACTATCATTTTCATTTTCTGTCATGTCATTCTCCATGGTATCTTCGTTCGTCATATCTTCTTCTGTAGCATCATTTTCCCCATCCGTCATATCTTCTTGATCCATATTTTCTTCGTCGTCCTCATTCATACCGTCTTCATTCATTTGATTCTCTTCTTTGTTCTCTTCCTCATTCATATTCTGTTCCGTGTCATTTTCTTCTTTACCCATTGGATCTTCATCCGTACCACAGGCACCTAGAAGGGAAACCATCAGCATAGCAATTAGTAACTTAATTGATAGAGACTTCATTTATATTCCTCCTTTTTAATGATTACGATCAATAGTATATCCGCACTGGTAATACTCATCCATTTTTACCAAAAAAATTCCGGCCGAAGCCGGAATAAATAGTTGAAGCTTTAATTCTTCTTCTGATATTCAATGGATCGAATCAAAAAGGCAGCAAATTGCTCTCGTGTCACCGTTTCTGATGGGCCGAACTGGTCGGCACTTACTCCAGAAGTTATCCCTGCATGGTACAGACGATTTACTGATTCGTCATACCATATGTCCTCTTTTACATCCACAAACGGATGCTCTTTCGATGATTTCTCAAAATTATAGACATTCTGCAGCAGGACAGCCATTTCGCTCCGCTTCAAATCATCTTCTATATGGAAGTTTCCTTTCTCATCTCCATTAAAAATACCTTCATCAGCTACAGCGGATACAGTATCAAAATAACGGTTCTCAGGGGATACATCCACAAAACCAGGGTCTGGACGACCAGTCAATGAAAGATTCTCAGCACGCACGAAAAGCATAGCGGCATGAATACGAATTAAATTCTCCTTCATCCCGAAAGTATCTTCATTATGGCCTCTAAGGATGTTCATATCGAATAATTGATCAATACTCTCTTCAGCATAATGATTAGCAGGTACGTCTTTAAATTTATTTCTTAAATAATTCGATGCTACATATCCCTCAGTGCCGTTCTCTTTTTCAACTTTATACCATACAAATGGATTTAAACTGACCGGACTTTTTTCATACGTATAGGAAGCTTCGATCGTCAGGTGTTCCCCCTGTTTCACTTTTCCTATTACGTTCGGGTTGGAAGTTGTCGGCTGGGAGCGCAAATTAACCTCTTGAACGGCCCCAACGGTTTGTCCCTTTTTATAAAAATAGTTGGAAGATGTAAATGGCTCCAGAAAACGATACTCCATGGTTGCAAACTGAATGTTATCTCTTTTTGCAGGGTCATAGTCAAAATCATCCCTTGAAAAATCTAATTCCCCAAGTTCGCGGTCCATGTTTCTTTCGATGATCTCGAACACTTCTTCTTGATAAGCTTCTTTATTCTCGTCACCATTCTCCTGGAGAACCGGACTATTTACTGGTTTAATACCATTATAGGCCATTACAGCGAAATACCAGTTTTCTATATAATTTCTTTGATATGCGTTAACAGATCCTTCACTTTTATTGATGGATGGCAGGTCGTTTCGATCATACATTTTGTTTAAAATCTCGACACCAGCTTCAATATTGTACACGATATCCTGCTTTAAGCGTGAATCATCATAGGTATTCTTCTGCGTCACCTGCATGATTCCAATTCCGCCATCTTCTGAGATAAGCGGCTTGTTGTCTTCATACTGTTTCCAGGCACTTTCTTTTTCAGCAACAGCTTTAACAATTTCAGGAGGTACATCATACTTAACAGCCGCCTCTGTTAAAAGACAATTGATGGTTTGCTGGTCAGGGTTCACGCCATCTGAATGTTCGAAACTGCATTTATCTGCAATTTTCGTTTCTGCATGTACACTTGGAATGAGAAAGATGTTCACACCGACCAGGAAAAACAAGACTCCAAAGGCTTTAAGATAATTTCTAATGCGAAGCCACTCCTTCTGTTAGATTCATAGATTTATTCTTTCAACGCTAGAATTATACCATTTTTTACCTTTAAACCCCATAAAAAATGACCCGGACCTTAAGATCCGAGTCATTTAAATTATTTCAAAGCGAACATAATTTCAGCCTCACAGGCTACTTCACCATCTACGGTTGCTTTCGCTTTTCCTTTCCCCATCGGTCCTTTCAGTCTTACAATGTCCACTTCAAGTTTTAGACGGTCGCCTGGTTTTACCTGGCGCTTAAAGCGGCACTTATCAATACCTGTAAAAAAGGCCAGTTTCCCCTGGTTTTCTTCTTTTTTAAGCATAGCTACCGCTCCCATTTGAGCTAGGGCTTCCGTAATTAACACCCCTGGCATCACCGGGTAATCAGGAAAGTGTCCCTGAAAAAACGGTTCATTCATCGTTACATTCTTGTATCCTACAGCGCGTTCTCCTTCTACAATTTCTTCGACTTGATCAATTAGCAGAAACGGATACCTGTGTGGAATAATTTCTTTAATTTCTTGGATATCTAACATACATGCAGCTCCTTTTGTTCATTCTACCCTTATTATATAGATGGATGTCCCTCTCGACAAAAGATAATTAAGACTTCCCTTTAAAACCGAGGCAATAAAATCATAATAATGATTGTTGCATATAGGCTACCATTACTTGAAGACTTGATTTCGAGATATTGTTTATGAGGAAGATCATTCGGGGGAAGGAGCTAGGCGAGACCCCACAGGGAGTGATAACGACCGAGGAGGCTTATTGTTAAAGGAGGGCCACGCCCTGTGGCAACTTCGATCGATCCTACGTCTTGTAGGGCCGCAGGAAAGCGAGTTGTTTCCGTAGCCAAACCCTCTCTATATGAGCAACGGACCCGAATTATCTCGAAACTGAGTCTTCCACAATCCGGCCGTTTGTGCAAAAACGCTTATCTTACAATTCATCACTATTTATCAGTTTGCACTAAAAAACACAAAAGTCTTCTAGAAAATTATAAACCGCTGTGACTAAAGTGGTCACAGCGGTTTATTTTATGACGAGCGAGTTAACTCCTTGTTATCTTCCTGCTGGGAAGAAAACGAACGTTCTCCGTCGTTCATCTCCTGAGTTTGTTCCCATTCTTTCACTGGAGAAGACGGACTCATCCAGAAAGTGTACCAGGAACCTTCTTTAACAATCGGATCTAAATCATACATATCAAAATTAGAATGAGCTGTAACCTCTTTTAACTCTTTCTTATCAGGCAGCGCAAAAAGATTCGAATGAGCTACAAAGAAGCTGTTAAACGCTGAAGAAAAAGCTTCCCCATGCTCGGTTTCATTAATAGGTGTGATAACAGAAACGACTCCTTGAGCTTCCACATAACTATACATTTGCTCTAGAAGATCAGGGCGCGAATCTGGATGAACATAATGAAAGATATTGTGAAGCAGTACAACGTCCACTTTCTTTCCATCTACCGGCTCCCATTCATTTATATCTCCTACTTCAAACTTTATATTAGAGAAATCATCAGATAATACGCGTGCACGATCGATGACCTTTTGGTTCAGATCTACCCCAATCATCTGGACATCCGGGAATTCTTCTGCTAACTTTCGCAGGTAACCGCCGTGGCCGCATCCAAGATCCACAATGGTATCTACTTTTCTTGCGCGTATCATCTTCTTAATCTTTTTAATCGCAAAGTGTTCAAGCAGGGCTGAAGTTTCCGCCACAACTTCTCCATGCCTCTCATGGTCGAACAGGGCACGCTCATGAGACTTTAGTATAGAGGGATATTGCAGCATTGTAGGAATATGAAGCTCCATCATCTCTTTCAGCAATGCTTTAACACCAGGCGACTGCTCCTGACCCATAAGAGCAGAACATCTTCTTTTTGACGTACGGTAACGTTCATTTGGACGCTTCTTCAGGTGCTTAACTGCGACTCCTACTTTAACCCAGGAAGCTAATAAATCATAGGAGTACCCTGTTTTTTCACTTACCGCTTCTACTGTCCTCGCTGATTCGAATTCATCAAACAGTCCTAACTCAGATCCCACATAAGCATGCCAGCTTGGCAGAAACGATTCATTCTTTTTCATCCACTTTCTAGCCTGCATAGCCGTTACCCATTCATTCATATGATTCATCCTTTCCTAGTTCTCTTTTTCCCATGGATAGTCTTCTGATTCTGAAAATAAGTATTTCCACTGTGTCTTATCTTTTATCTTTTTACGGCGTGCTGGAAGAACGCTTCCCTGGATCGCCCGATCGAGTAAGTTGAAATTCCATGCTCCCAATCCGGATATATTGAGCATTTGTTTCACGTGAAGCTGATCATCATCGTAAATCCGCTGGACAGCCCTCATTCGGACTTTTCTCCACCATTCGAAACGGAAAGAATAGACGAGTGCTGACAGGTGACTTAAATGAAGAAGGGAGGAAACACGAGGCTTCCTTACATCTTCATAGTAATGCAAATACTCATGATAATTTTCATTATTTTCTTTACACCATGCAAGCAGTTCTCCAAGGACATCAGCATCCTGTACAGCCAGGTTCATACCCTCTCCAGCCATGGGATGAACGGTGTGAGCAGCGTCACCTATAATGGCAAGGTTTCCAGAATAATACTTGTCCACGTGATAGGTATAGGGAATCATAAGCTGAACTTTTTTCCAATCGTCAATGGTACGCACTCCCTCTGACAACTCTGGTTCAAGTTCGCTGTAGGCTTGGTAGAGGTACTCAAGCCCCTTTTCTTTAATGGTCTTGTATTCTCCAGCTTTTATCAGATAAACGGTTCTCACTTCATTATCAGGGAGAGGAAACAAGCCTAGAAAGCGGTCGGCTGTGGTTATAATTTTTCCTTTGGTGTAAGATGCTGGTCTAGGCATTGTGACTGTTAGAAAATGGTGATTGTAGTCTTTACGCTTCACATCAGCATTCATAGCTTTTCGAGTAGGGGAGCTGCGCCCCTCTGCGCCGATATATACCTTGGCTTCTATATAGAAAGTCTCCTTTTTCTGTTTCACCTTTGCCATTCCTTTTTCAAAACCTAAAAATCGAGCACCGCCTAAATAGTGGAAATGTTCTTCGAAGGTTTGTCCCTTATCCCGTATAATGGACTTCGTTCTCTCATGCGGAACCATTAAAGCATGGTCATATTTACTGGCCACTCGACTATAATTCAGCTCCGTTAAATTAATCTCTTCAGGGGATTCCCCTTCATGGCGGTGAATTTCCTGAAATCTAAGCTGGTCAATCACGTGACCGCATCCTTCAATTTCATCAATGACTCCAAGTCTTTCCAGTATCGCAATGGTTTTAGGCTGCAGCAATTCTCCTTTATATACAGGTGACTCCTTCGTCAGCTGTTCAGCAATCGTGACATGAACGCCGCGACTGGCCAGTTTAGCTGCCAGTGTTAAACCTCCAACACCTCCACCAGCGATAAATACGTCGGTTCTCAAAGCTTGCGTCCTCCCCACTAAATAAATGATTAGATTTAAGATTTATTCCCTAAATAACTGTTTCAGAAACAAGTTGATGTGCCAGACATTTCCTTTTCATCCCCTGGACATAAAAAAACACGAGTCTTTAAGACCCGTGTAGAATTGTTCTCATGCTATTCCGTTTTTGTAACAATATCCCAAATGTGCTGCCAAGTGTCCCAGCTGAGAGCATCCATAGGTTTTCCGTCTCCGATCACTCCGTATCCGACCATTAACCCAATAAACAAAGCCACGATACTTAAGGCCAGAACAATGATAATACGCAACCAAATAGGAAGAACACGGATACGACTTTTATGTCCCGTCTTTTCATTGAAGGTCTTTTTCAGCTTCTGCCAATACCCTTGTTTCTTTGTATGATCTTGTTTAGTCGCTTCGTCTAAAGCTTTACGTTTCTTCTGTCTATCCTTTTCACGTTTATGGTTTTTGTCATTTGTATTAGGATCTGTTGCCATGGTCGTCAAACTCCTTACGTTTATGATCTGAGCTGATTGATCAGACCCATCATCTGATCACCCGTGGAAATCGATTTTGCATTAAATTGGTAAGCTCGCTGAGCATTAAGCATATCCGTCATTTGCTTGGAAATATCAACGTTAGAAGATTCAAGTGTTTGGTTCTGTACCCGTGTTTCATTTGGAGGAACTTCTGAGGTTATTTCTGTTCCTTCCATACCACTGGGAACTTTAAAGCGATTGCCGTCCACCGCCTCAAGCATTCTTGGTCTTACGGCTTCCACTACTCCAAGCTGCCCTTCAACGGAAGACTGACCGTCGCGTGTTACCACCACTGAACCTTCTTCATTGATCTTCAATTCCGTAAATCCATTTTCAAGAACAATAGAATCTCCCGCGTCTCCAAGTACAGGATACCCTTCCGCGTCTGTGAGCATTACTTCATTGTCGTTTACCGGATTTAAATAAAAATTCCCTGCTCGAGTGTACTGTGTCTCTAAGCCCGCTTCTGTAGGAATTTGTAATTGAAATAAATGACTCTTCTCTAACAAGGCGATGTCCAGTTCTCTACCTGTATTCTGAAGGCTTCCCTGGCTAAGGTCAACATTTGTGTGACCAAGACTTGCCCCTGACCCTATTCTTACTCCATCAGGTGTCTGACGGCTTCCGGGAGCTGGTTCGGAGGATAAATTGTCGATTTGCTGATATAACAATGAAGAAAAGTCGGCCTGTCGACTTTTGTAGCCAGTCGTGTTCCCATTAGCAAGATTATTCCCTATTAAATCAAGCTTACTCTGCAGTTGTCCCATTGTAACAGAAGCCTGAATCATCGAACGGTTAATCAATAGTTCCCAACTCCTTATCGCAGTCTGGCAATCTCAGTGACTGTTTTCTGCATACTTTGGTCGTAAGCTTTAAGTACTCGTTGGTTCATTTCAAAAGACCGATATGTATTCATCATTTCCGTCATTGTACGGGCACTGTTTACATTGGAACTTTCAAGAAAGTTCTGTTTTACATCGACTTCAACTGTGTTATCTTCGCGGGCATCTATAAGCTGAGTGCCGTCTTCCCCAAGCCTGTATAGACCTTCGCCTTCCTTCACCATATCTTCCGCTGCCGGACTATAGGATAAGCCTAAAGGGATAGCTTGTCCCTCTACAGTGATTATACCTTCCTCAGAGACGTCAAATTCCATCCCGTTCGTTTCAATTGGATTTCCTGACTGATCCAATACATAATTCCCTTGATTAGTGGTCAAATACCCATCACCATCGACAGTGAAATTCCCATTTCTAGTGTAACGCTGTTCTCCTGACTCATTTTGAACATCAAAAAAAACAGAACCCGACTCGTCGGGCACGTTTCTTTGAAGGAGAGCTAAATCAGTACCAACACCCGTTTCTCTTAAATCACCTTGAGTGAAAGCGGGCACAGCCTCCTGCATATAAACACCTGTGTTAAGGGATCCGACAGGGTGCTGTACAGGAATATTCCTGCTCATTGTAGAACCAGAAGATTTGCGGCTTCCCATTTGTTCAATCAGCAATTCTGGAAAAGCACGCATCGTCCCCTGATCAGCTTTGTATCCTGGTGTATTCACGTTGGACATATTATTCGATAATGTTTCCTGCATGCGTTGATTAGCAAGCATTCCTGAGGCAGCTGTGTAGAATCCTCTTAACAAGGTGATCGCTCCTTTATTCAAAATTAACGAAAGCTATAAAACTATTTTACTGCGTTTATCCATGTTTTCCAGTATGATTCCTGTACCAGCAGCTACACAATCCATCGGGAGAGTAAGCAATCAGCACAGGGACTTTTAAATCTTCTAAAAGAAGCTGAGCCACACCGTGAAGAAGTGCACCTCCACCCGTCAAGGTAACCCCGCGGTCAATAATATCAGCAGAGAGCTCTGGAGGCGTCCGCTCTAATACTTCTCTAGCCGTTTGAACGATAACCTGAACAGGTTCGCGAAGCGCCTTCTCTATTTCTTCCGAACTGACTGAAATAGTACGGGGGAGCCCAGTAATCATATCACGGCCTCGAATATCAACTACTTCTATCCGAGTCGCTGGAAATACAGTACCTTCATTAATTTTTATATTCTCAGCAGTCCGTTCACCAATTAATAATTGGTACTCTTTTTATATATATTGAAGTATTTCCTGGTCCAATCGATTTCCTGCTATTTTGATAGATGAAGCTGTAACAATTTCCCCCATCGAAAGAACCGCTATATCAGTTGTTTCTCCCCCAATATCCACAACCATATTTCCATATGGCTGGTAGATATCCATGCCTGCACCTATCGCAGGCACTTTTGGTTCTTCTTCTAAAAAAACTTTCTTACCGCCTGCTTTTTCAGCTGCTTGCTTTATTGCCTGCTGTTCCACCTTGGTTATATTCGTTGGACAGCAGACCAGCATCCGTGGTCTGGATAGAAAGTTTCGAACATTTGTTTTTTTGGATAAAGTACTTGAGCATAGCTTCTGTTACATCGAAGTCTGCAATAACGCCATCCTTCAATGGACGGATAGCTTCAATATTCTCAGGTGTGCGTCCCACCATCCGCTGAGCATCTTCTCCTACTTCCAGTACTTTTCCAGTATTACGGTCCATCGCAACTACGGTTGGTTGATTTAATACGATCCCTTTACCCTTAACATGAATGAGCACGTTAGCTGTACCAAGGTCTATCCCGATATCTCTTGCAAATATGTCCTGTAGATCCTCCCTATTGAAAGCATCCATGCCCGTAAACACAAAATCGTCATAATCCTTCCGGTTAAGTGAGAGGTCCATAGTATTCAACCATGTTTTGGACATTCAACCTGCGTTCTGAAATTTTACATCTCTTAAAAAAATAACGTTCATTGCCTGTGTATCATCGTACACATCTAATTCTATATTCTATCATAAAATTATGACAATCGTCGCATTCGGGATGAAAAAATCATCTTATACGCAAGGGATTTTTCTTTAGAGAGGATGACAAAGGAAGTCATGCAAGAGGCTGCACAGGTCCTTCTTCAAGCAGTTGGGCTTTATACTTTCTTCGAGTTGCTTCTCCTCCGCGGAGGTGTCTGATCTCCTTATGATAATCTAGTATTTTTTTAACTTCTTTAGCAAGCTCCGGATTCACTTCCGGGAGCCTTTCTGTAAGATCTTTATGAACCGTACTTTTAGAAACGCCAAATTCCTTGGCGATCACTCTGACCGTTTTTTTAGTTTCAATGAGGTGCTCTCCAATCCTGATGGTCCTTTCTTTGATGTAATCATGCACTCCACTCGCCTCCTGTGATTGTCTATCCAAGGGGGTGGTTTCAAAGGAAAGCGCTTATGCTGTTAGTATGAGGGGGGTACTCTAGGTGTAAGTCATGGTGTTCCTCCCTGGACGTTACCGAGTGCTCGGTTATCCTCATTGTATTATTAAAAAAGGTGAGTTATGCCACAGGGATAAGGATGGAGCTTGCTTTACAGGAGTTTTTTATGTAAATGCTTTTTGCTAGTTTATGATACAGCATTAAAAAAATGAGGGGGCAGGCCCCTCATTTAGGTTTGAGTTGTAGAAATGGATGATGCACTATCCTCATCAGGAGTTTGTTCTCCTTCTGTGTTATCTGCAGGATCTTCATCCGTATTTAGTTGCTCATCGTTTGGCTCATCAGATACTTCTGGTTCTTCTGTTGAGTCTTCGGCAGGAGTACTGTCATCTTCAGCAGAAGGTACTTCTGCTTCTTTCTCAGCCTCTGCTTCTTCTTTCACTTCTTCGCCGATCTTACTGGAAGGTTGTCCAAAAAAGCTTTCCGGATTTACAGGCTGACCATCATTTCGTAATTCGAAATGAACGTGCACGCCACTTGCCTGGCCGAAGGAATTCTGTCCAGCAGAACCTAACACATCACCTTGAGTAACTTCAGAACCAGCTTGGACTTTAATGTCAGCTAGACTAGCATAGACAGTTGATACGTCTTCATCATGTGTAATTTCAATGACATTGCCATAAAGCGGATCTTCTTTTACTTCTGTGACTTTTCCAGATAGAGCTGCTGTTACTTCAAAAGCTTCTCCATCTTCTCTCGTTATATCGACGCCTTCACTCTGATAGTACTTATTGTTGTATAGGACCAGTGCACTTTCTTGATCTTCCTGAGACGCATTGTAATCATAGAACTTAGTAACGATAGACGCGGCTTCTTCATCAACGACTGGCATTTGTAAGTTTTCGTTTTGCTCCATGACTGGAACTGAAGCCTCTCCGGAATCTTGAGTAGTGAACTCATCCTGGACTTCCGTTTCTGATTGATTAGCTAACTGGTTTTCTACTTCCTTACCACTTTGCTGATACCAGAACACCCCTACTAGAACTAATGCTGCTACTGACAAATACAAAGCTGGATACAACCATTTCTTGCGCATTAAGCGTTTAAACTTTAATTTAGTCACGCTTTTCTTTCCTTCCTCTCTCATGTTCATCACCTCAAAAATCATTCTGAACACTTCTGAGGAATTATATACATGTGGAGGAAATTTTTTCTTAAAAGTATTTACCATGTCAAGATAGAAATAAAGATCACATCGGTCGAATTAGTTTGTCCAAATTGCAAACCGCCCATCTTATGAAATGAAAAGCAGGACCCTTAGCTTAAGGTCCTGTCTTTATCATATTCCATCAGTTGACAGGCTTATCATTTCTGGATGTTAACAATGCCGTCTGTTTATTGATAGAAGATACTTCGGTATCGTGATAATAATGAGTCACTATGTCTTTATAACTGCTGCCGCTCTTAGCCATCCCATTTGCTCCATATTGACTCATTCCTACACCGTGGCCATATCCTTTCGTCGTGAAAATGACGTGGTCACCTTTTTGCTGCATAGAAAAATCGCTTGAAGGCAGCTCGAAGGTTTCCCTTATCTGTCGCCCTGAGAAGGTCTGATCCCCAACTTGAACCTTATCTACACGATTTCCCTCTGTCTTTGTCATGGTCATGTTTTGCACATTCCCTTTAAAATTTACCCCAAGGGCTGTTTGTACCTGAGTGATCGGAATAATTTTCTGATCTGCGAATTTAGGTGATTGTTGATCCCAGGGGCTTTCCACACTTTTCAAATAAGGAATCTCATTCTCCCAGTAGTCTTCTGCATTTTCAGTGTATCCATTGCTCGTTGAAAAGAAAGCGGCCGTTATCGGCTCCTGGTTATAAGTGATTATTTCTCCTGCTGTCTCGCTGACTGCTGTGTTAATTTTCTCCATATTGCTCGTATATTGATCGTGCCACTGAGCTCTCAGCTCTTCATCATTCTTATACACCTGGTGATTAACGGTGTCCGTCACATCAGCTTCCTGCGATACAGCCTCTTCTTCAAGCAAATGCCTAGTTATATAAGTTCGTGCTGCTAACGCCTGCGCTTTTAGTGCTTCCAGCTCAAACTCAGCAGGCATTTCAGATGCAACCACCCTTGCAACATAAGTTTCCAGTGGGACTTCTTCTATCTTCCCTGATTGGCTTCGTTCCACTCTGACCGCTATCGGAGAGAGGTCTTTTGGTGAATCAGCGGCTTTTTCAATCGGATTTGGAGTCTCCTGGACTTCATGTGAAGCACTGGAACCTGTAAAAGGCACCACAATTAGAGTGGGTAGTATAAGTATAGCCCCGAACAGGCCACCTGTTATGAAGAATGCCATCCAATTTTTTCTTTTCATTCTCACCCTCCTGATTACATTGTAGATCTCTCTACTAAAATGTATCCCTCAAACAAGGATGATAGAACCAAAAAAAAGCTTGGCTGTTTCAAAAAATAATGAAACAGCCAAGCTAAAAAGATATATACATTATAAGGTCGATAATGATTCGTTAGCTTCTTGTTCTTCAGAGTAAGATTCTTGTTCGTTAATTCTTTCTATATCAGCACCAAGTCCCGCAAGTTTGTTGGAGAAATCAACATATCCACGGTCCAGATGCTTAAGTTCTGTTACACGTGTATAACCATCGGCAACAAGACCAGCAAGAATAAGAGCTGCTCCCGCTCGTAAATCAGTCGCGGCTACTTCTGCTCCTTGTAAAGATGAAGGACCCTCCACAATAACGTTGCGGCCTTCAATCTTAAGATGAGCATTCATCCGGCGGAATTCTTCCACATGCATGAAACGATTTTCGAATACGGTTTCCGTAATCACGCTTGTGCCTTTGGCGTTTAACATTAATGCCATCATTTGAGACTGCATATCAGTAGGAAAACCTGGATGTGGCATTGTCTTAATGTCTGTGGCCTTCAGCTGTTCAGGACCAATAACTCGAAGTCCATCATCTTCCTCTTTAATGGTAACGCCCATTTCTTCCATTTTTGAAATAACAGAACGAAGGTGTTCACGAATAGCACCTTTAACTAATACATTACCTCCAGTAATAGCAGCTGCAACCATAAATGTTCCAGCTTCTACGCGGTCAGGGATAATGGTATGAGTCGCTCCTATAAGCTTGTCGACTCCTTCAATACGGATGGTCTCGGTACCGGCTCCAATAACCTTACCGCCCATTTTATTGAGATAATTGGCTAAATCTACAATTTCCGGTTCTTTTGCACAGTTTTCAAGGATGGTTGTTCCTTCAGCTAGAGCAGCAGCCATCATAACGTTTTCTGTAGCCCCTACACTTGGAACATCAAAGTAAACCTTGGCACCCTGCAGACGACCTTTAACTTCTGCCTCAATGTAACCATTTCCTACTGTAACTTCGGCACCCATAGCTTCAAAGCCTTTTAAGTGCTGATCAATAGGACGTGATCCAATCGCACAACCACCAGGCAGGGCAACCTTAGCATGGCCATACCGGGCCAAAAGTGGTCCCAACACGAGGACAGAAGCTCGCATTTTCCTCACATATTCTATTGGTGCTTCTGTTTCAAGATCTCCAGAAGCATCTACGGTAACTGTGTTCCCATCTACTTTAACATCAGCATTCATATGTCGAATCACTTCATTGATAGTCGTAACATCTGCTAAAGCAGGAACTTCGTGTAAAACACTTTTTCCTTCACTGGCAATTATACTTGCTGCGATGACAGGCAGTACGGCATTCTTGGCGCCTTCTGCTTTTACAGTGCCATTCAGCTGCCTCCCACCACGGACGATGATTTTTTCCAAATTTCATTCTCCTCCGCGTCCATATTCATTATTATTAATATTCAGCAGTAATAATGGGTGTGCCAATAGTGATGTTTGTCCGCCCGCCCAAAGTTCTTGTAGCGAACTGAACATTCATCTTTCCACCGGCTGTCGGGATTGCTTGTCCCCATTTTTCCGTATATCCGGAGCTGCTAGTCCAATCTTTTTCTGCAACTTGATCTAATGGTTTAATGTCGAATGTTTGTTTGAATTTTTTATACACTAAAACATCATCTATAATACCACTAGACTCCGCTTTAAGACAAGAGAAAATTAGGACGTTTTTCGAGAAATAACGTTTCTCGGTTTCTCGGATCCGATCTTTTACTTCTGGTGTCAAAGAAATTGTACCCTTACCAGCTATATAGTAAACCAATTCCGCCTTTTCATCTTTATTTTTCGGCAGAATAATACTATAACTTTCGTCAAATTCCTTATTAATAAGACCGTCTTTTAGAATGATTTTATTTGCGTTCTCTTGATCCTCATAAGATACTTCAGCAGTTCGATAGGATTCGGAAATCTTTTTTTCCAATAATAATGAATCTGATCTCGATATCGTCTCTTTGAGGGTGATCGACCATTCTTTGACGTCCAGCTGCTCATTCTCAGCAAATGCTGCAAAATTTTCAATAGGTGTCTTCGCAGTCAGTTCCTGTGAATAAGCACCTGTACATACCATAATCAATACTGTAATCCCTGCTAGTAAACTTTTCATTTTCTGATGCCTCCCCGAGCATAGACTTACTATAAGTCTGACCGGAGAAGACAACAATCATACTGGACATTTTCAGACAAACTATTCATTTAATAATAGTTTCATTGATTTCCGTTCAAAATAAGAAGACCAGACTATTAGACCATGCAATAAAATCAAGAAAAAATCGGCTGACCGTTGTTCCAATAGCAATGGTAATAAATATGATTAAAACTCTTGCTTCAAAGACACGTTGTTTCCTGAAAAACGCATCGAAATTGACCGACTGAAGGACTCTCCACGTTATGATAATGAAGATAATGTGTGAGGTCATACTAAGAATGGCTTCTTCAGCAAAATATTGATCCATACTAATCCCTCTCTTTCGTCACTACTTTTAGCAACATCATTCATCTACACAAAAATACCTTTTTATCCAATTGGCTAAACCCAAATATAACAGAAGGTGACAAAGAAAATATTTCTCTCACATTTCCCGGGCAATAATGACAAATATTTCTGCCAGATTGATTCATTACATAAACCGCCATACTTCTCTTTTATAATGACTTTACGAAAGATAAACGATAGGTTTACTTTCATATTTCTTTAATAAAAAAACTGCTCTCATTATGAAAGCAGTTTAGAAGTTATTCTCATAAACATCTAAGCGATTGATGGCTCGCTTAAGAGCCATTTCAGCCCGTTTGAAATCAATGTCGGCTTGTTTGTCCTGAAGACGTCTTTCAGCACGTTCTTTCGCCATTCGGGCACGGTCTATATCAATCTCAGTCGGCTTCTCAGCTGACTGGGCTAAAATCGTCACCTTATCCGGGCGGACTTCAAGAAATCCCCCATTAACAGCGATACGATCCGATTTGCCTTGCCCTTTTAAGCGAATTGCACTGATTGTGAGTGGAGCGACCATAGGAATATGACCTGCTAAAATTCCTAGCTCGCCCCCCTCCGCCTTACAACTAACCATTTCAAATGCATCTTCCAATACCGGGCCATCAGGAGTGACAACACTCACCGTTAGTGTGCTCATAAACATTTCCTCCTAGGCTGTTTAAACGATAAGGCGTTCAAGATAAACGCCTCATCACTTAGTAATAGGTTTATTGCATTTGTTTAGATTTTTCGACAACTTCTTCAATACGACCCACTAATCGGAAAGCATCCTCTGGAATGTCATCGTATTTTCCGTCAAGAATTTCTTTAAAGCCTTTAACTGTTTCAGAAACTTGTACATAAGAACCTTCTTGGCCAGTAAACTGTTCTGCAACGTGGAAGTTTTGTGATAAGAAGAACTGAACTCTACGGGCACGTGCCACAGTAAGTTTATCTTCATCCGATAACTCATCCATACCAAGAATAGCAATGATATCTTGCAGCTCTTTATATCGTTGCAGGGTACGTTGTACCTCACGTGCGACCGAGTAATGCTCCTCGCCTACGATCTCAGGGTCTAGCGCACGAGATGTAGAAGCAAGTGGGTCAACAGCTGGGTAAATACCTTGCTCGGACAATTTACGCTCAAGGTTTGTTGTGGCATCTAAGTGTGCGAAAGTAGTTGCAGGAGCAGGGTCCGTATAGTCATCGGCAGGTACATAAATAGCCTGGATGGAAGTTACTGAACCTTTATCTGTAGAGGTAATACGTTCTTGTAACTGACCCATTTCAGTAGCCAAGGTTGGCTGATAACCAACCGCTGAAGGCATCCGTCCTAGCAAGGCAGAAACCTCTAGCCCACCCTGGGTAAAGCGGAATATATTATCGATAAAGAACAGTACGTCTTGCCCTTGTTCATCACGGAAATATTCTGCCATAGTCAGGCCAGTTAGAGCCACACGCATACGAGCTCCTGGTGGTTCATTCATTTGACCGAACACCATGGCAGTCTTAGCGATTACTCCTGAATCTTTCATTTCAAAATAAAGGTCATTACCTTCACGCGTACGTTCACCAACACCCGCAAATACGGAAATACCACCGTGTTCTTGCGCAATATTGTTAATCAATTCTTGAATTAGAACCGTTTTCCCTACGCCGGCACCACCAAATAACCCGATTTTACCACCCTTTACATAAGGTGCTAACAGGTCAACAACTTTAATTCCGGTTTCTAGAATTTCTGTTTCTGTTGCTAAGTTTTCAAATACTGGTGCCTGACGGTGGATTGGATCACGACGGACATCATCGCTAAGAGGCTCATCTAAATCAATGTTCTCCCCTTCTACGTTAAACACTCTTCCTAGTGTAACTTCACCGACAGGTACTGAAATAGGGCTACCTGTATCTATAACAGGTGTTCCACGCATAACGCCTTCTGTAGAAGACATAGCAATTGTACGTACAGTGTTGTCACCCAAATGAAGGGCTACTTCTAATGTAAGGGCAACGCTTTTTTCATCTTCCGTCTGCGCTTCATAGCTGACATGCAATGCGTTATTGATATCTGGGAGCTGTCCTTCATCAAAAGTTACGTCGACAACTGGTCCCATAATTTGAGTTACGCGTCCTTTACTCATCGATTTCCCTCCTATCGTACTATTCAAATCAGGTATTACTATTCTAAGGCAGCTGCACCGCCCACAATTTCTGTAATTTCCTGAGTAATAGCAGCTTGTCGCGCACGGTTATAAGAAAGTGTCAGATCGTCGATTAAATCATCCGCATTATCTGTAGCACTCTTCATAGCCGTCATACGTGCTGCATGTTCACTGGCTTTTCCATCCAGTAAAGCTCCGTAAATTAAACTTTCAGCGTACTGTGGAAGTAGTACATCTAATATCTTATCTTCATCGGGCTCATATTCATAAGAGCTTGATGCCGATCTCTCTTCGTTTAATTCAGTTAGAGGGAGCACTTTTCTTTCTGTTACTTCTTGTGTGATCGCACTAACATAATGATTGTAATAGAGATACAGCTCATCAATTTCTTCATCCGTAAACAATTGTACCGTATCTTTAGCAATATCTTTAATATCAGCAAAATCAGGCTGATCTGCTAAGCCGGTGATGTCCATATCTACTGGCATATTACGTTTTCGGAAGAAATCACGTCCAACTCGGCCGATTGTTATGAGCTTATATTCGTCTGCTGAGGTATGTTTCGTACTAATTTGCTGATATACCTTACGCAGAATACTGCTATTGTAAGCACCGGCCAACCCACGATCTGAAGTAATGACCAAGTAACCTGTGGTCTTAACCTCACGGCTCTGAAGCATTGGATGTCGGCTGCTTGTACCAGCTGAGATATTTGCTACTACCTCTTGAATTTTTTCACTGTAAGGAACAAACGACTTAGCATTTTGCTCCGCTTTATTTAATTTAGAAGCTGACACCATTTCCATGGCTTTTGTAATCTGCTTCGTTTTTTTAGTTGAAGTTATCCGTCCTTTAATGTCTCTAAGGGATGCCACGCTGTTTCACCACCCTTTCCAGCTATGACTCAATTATTCAGAAACAACAAAAGTTTTTTTGAATTCTTCTACGGCTCCACTCATATCATCAGTTTCTGCCAATTTGCCAGTTTCACGAATTTGAGAAAGCAGTTCTTTACGATTATTGTCTAACCAACTGTGGAATTCAGATTCAAAACGAGTAACATCGTCTACTGGAATATCATCCAAGAATCCTTTTGTGAGTGCGTAAATAATCATAACTTGCTTTTCAACAGCTAGTGGCTGATGGAGTCCTTGTTTTAGAACTTCAACAGTACGCGCACCGCGGTTCAGTTTTGCTTGAGTAGATTTATCAAGGTCAGACCCAAACTGAGCGAAAGCTTCCAACTCACGATAAGACGCTAAGTCCAGACGTAAAGTTCCGGCAACTTTCTTCATTGCTTTAATTTGAGCAGAACCCCCTACACGGGAAACTGATAATCCTGCATTGATTGCTGGTCGTACACCTGAGAAGAACAAATCAGATTGCAAGAAGATCTGTCCATCAGTAATGGAAATAACGTTTGTTGGAATATAAGCAGAGATATCCCCCGCTTGAGTCTCAACAAATGGAAGCGCTGTTAGTGAACCTCCACCGTTTGCATCACTCAATTTAGCCGCACGTTCAAGTAAACGAGAGTGCAGGTAGAAGACATCACCAGGAAATGCTTCACGGCCCGGCGGACGGCGAAGTAGCAAGGACAGTTCGCGGTAAGCAGCAGCCTGTTTAGAAAGATCATCATATACCACCAGTACATGTTTACCGTTATACATGAATTCTTCCCCAAGAGATACACCTGCATATGGAGCAAGGTACAAGAGAGGAGCTGGTTGAGAAGCACTCGCTGTTACAACAATCGTGTAATCCAATGCACCATGACGACGTAGAGTTTCTACTGTACCTCTGACGGTTGATTCCTTCTGACCGATCGCTACATAAATACAGACCATGTCCTGATCATGCTGGTTTATAATCGCATCGATAGCTACTGATGTTTTACCTGTTTGACGGTCACCGATGATTAATTCCCGTTGGCCACGGCCAATTGGAACAAGTGCGTCAATTGCTTTAACACCTGTTTGAAGCGGCTCATCAACGGACTTACGATCCATAACACCAGGTGCTGGTGATTCAATCGGACGTGTTTTCGTAGTTTCAATTGGTCCTCTTCCATCTACAGGCTGTCCTAAAGGATTTACGACGCGGCCAAGCATTTCTTCCCCAACGGGTACTTGCATAATGCGACCTGTTCGGCGAACTTCGTCTCCTTCTTTAATATCTGTATATGGTCCTAGAATGACAAGACCAACATTACTTTCCTCTAAGTTCTGCGCCAATCCCATGACGCCATTAGAAAATTCAACCAACTCACCAGCCATGACATTGTCAAGGCCATGTGCACGTGCTATACCGTCACCTACTTCAATTACGGTCCCTACATCTTTGACTTCTATATCTGATTCATAGTTTTCAATCTGCTGTTTGATCAGTGCACTGATTTCTTCAGCTTTGATGCTCATGCCATTTCACCCCTATCATCTTTTATTCGAGACTAGTTCACGCTCTAAGCGGTTTAATTTACCACTAACGGAACCATCGAAAATACGATTTCCCACTCTTACTCGAATACCACCTAGTAAAGAAGGGTCCACGATATTCGTTATTATCAATGATTTTTTACTTACTTTTTTGGCAAAGGTATTAGAAATTTGTTGTTGCTCATTTTCAGACAACTCACGGGTAGAGTATACCGTGGCATCCGCAATTCCTTTTTTTTCATTTACCATCGTTATGAACTGGTGAATGAATTCAGGAATCGTTTCTTCTCTATGACGATCGACTAACAATTTCATTGTATTAATCAGTTCGTCCGAGATAGATTTAAAAGAGTCGCTAATGACTTGTTTTTTCTGATCCGATGTTATTCTGGGATGTTTCAGAAATGTATAGAAAGAAGCGTTGTTTTGAAGCACAGCACCAACGGTTTTAAGTTCAAGTTCAAATTGTTCTAGCTTCGACTGTTCTTGGGCGAGTTGAAAAAGAGCATTTGCATAACGCTTTGCAACAATTGTGTCACTCATCGTTCTTTCCCTGCTTCATCAATATATTGCTGAATTAATTCATTCTGATCTTGTTCAGAGAGTTCTTTTTCAATCACTTTAGACGCGATCATGACAGACATAGTAGCCACCTGATCTTTAAGCGACTGAATAGCTTTGTCTTTCTCTTGAACAATCTCTTCTTTTGCAGCATCTTTCATTCGTTCTGCCTCATTACGAGCAGAATTCACAATCGATTGTTCCTGCTGTTGAGCCGTTTTACGTGCATCTTCGATGATTTTTTGTGCATCCTGCCTAGTCTTTTTCAACTCTTCAGAAGCTTCACGCTGCATGCGCTGCGCTTCTTCACGGCTCTTTTCTGCCGTATTTATTTCATTAGAGATATAATCCTCGCGCTCTTTCATCATGTTCATAAAGGGTCCCCAAGCAAATTTCTTGAGTAATGCTAGTAGGACAAGAAATAGAATCAGTTGGACGATCATATCACCAAGATTCAGTCCGCCCTCTGCCCCTAGGATAAATACTCCTGTAAAGTTTTGCACCTTGCTCACTCCTTTCAACGGTCCCGAAATGGGCTATACATAACAAAAATTCGGCTTAAAATTTTTAAGTCGAAGTTTCTTAGTACTAAAAATGGGTTAATAATATTCTGTTAGAGAGAACCCAATGGCGAAAGTGAACACTCCGCCATTGACCGAATACTCTCACGATTATTATGACCCTAATACGATAAACGCAATAACGACACCGATAATCGGAAGTGCCTCAACTAGTGCTACACCAATAAACATTGTAGTTTGAAGTACACTACGTAGTTCTGGTTGACGTGCAATTCCCTCAACTGTTCTACCTACGATTAGACCGTTACCAATACCTGCACCTACGGCTGCAAGACCTACTGCAATTGCTGCTGCAATTAGATTCATCTAAAATTCCTCCTCAATGTATTTAAAAATTTATTGTATTAATTAATGGTCAGAACTCACTTTGTGAGACATGTAAACCATTGTCAACATGGTGAAAATAAATGCCTGGATAAAGCCTATAAATGTACTGAAAGCCTGCCACGCCAACATTGGGATGGCGCCTCCTAAAAACCCTAGAAAACCTGCTGATGCAATCCCAGCTAGAAGGCCAAGTAAAATTTCACCGGCATAAATGTTTCCGTAAAGTCGCAGACCTAACGTCAATGTGTTCGCAAACTCCTCAATAATCTTAAAAGGTAGAAGAAAAGGAAGCGGACGTATGAAGTCCTTTCCATATTCAGAGGTACCTCTTAGTTTCACCCCATAATAGTGGGTGAGTACTACGACCATAACAGCTAAGGTAATCGTGATTCCTGGGTCAGATGTAGGCGATTTCCACCATAAAACATTGCCTGGAGCCCAAATCGTCACAACACCTAACATATTGGAGACAAAGATATATGTGAAGAGAGTCAGCCCTAAAGGTAGAAATAGTTTTCCAACTTTCCAGTCCATGTTAGAACCAATAATGCCTTTCACAAAATCAATGAGCCACTCAATAAAGTTTTGAAAACCTTTTGGCCGACGCTCCAGCCCTCTCGTAGCTGCTATAGTAATGATTAGTACAATTGCGGATGCAATGAACATCATTAAAATATTTGAAAGATTAAAATCCAGCCAAGAAAGACCAAAAGCGTCATTCCACATCGGTGCTTCGTGATTCAATCTGTTCACCTCTCTTCCATCATGCTATTCTGTTGACTTATAAATAAGGTAATCTATAAAAATGACAAGGTAGGCTGTCATTAAGCCCAATACTACTGAAATAATGTGGAAATGTTCCTCGAATTGAAGAGCTACGACGGCAGCAAGTGCCCCTGTAGCTAAACGTGATAATGTACCGATGCTCGGTTTACGTTTTTTTGAAAATGGTTTTTCCGCGGAATGCTTACCTAATTTGTGGATTTTTCTTTGCATTGTCCAGAGGTTGTAAAAACTAAGAGTGGTTCCTAAAAGGAGACCTAGGAATATTGGTTCCCATGGTGAAAACCCCCACCCTATAACAAGTAATGCAAGAAGGTAAAACATCCATTTTCGCTGACGGGCCATCATCTGTTGGTAATGCTTCATGCTAATCGTCTCCCGTGTACGTCCGTACTAAATGAATGGTCCCATATGTACCTGCTCCTAATCCTAGAAAAATCCCCATAATTAAGAAGGTAGGCTCTGTGGAAAACTGACCGTCTATCCATTTCCCAAGATAAACACCGACAAGTGGTCCGCCGGCAAGCTGAGAAACGATAGCACTTGTTAATGCCATGGCTCGAAAAGGGGGGGTGGAATCTTTCATTTACAAGCCTCATTTCACAAGAATAAAAAAGTGTCAGAACCTTTGCAATTCCTTATGAAAACCTTATCATCCCACACTATGTAAGAATACATTAGGGGTTATGTGATGTCAATGAGTATGTGATTAAAAATACAAATGTATGACACTTTTCGATCACATTTTCGTCACATTTATGACAAAACTTACTTGTACCATTTTACCAGTTTTATACCAGAAATATATATGTTTTTTGTTATTTCTACAAAAACTTTCCACCTCAGGTCATCCATTTTATGGATGACCTGAGGTGGAAAGTACTGGTTCTTATGAAGATGTGAATTTTACTGGGAATGGATAGCTTTCTTTCTGGTCTTCATACTCGAGAGTAAAGACAGCTATATAAGCCCCTTCAAGATGATTCATATTCACTTTAAATTCACCTTGTACCATACCCGGCTGAGGGTCATCAAGTTCAAATAACCTCCCATGAGAGAGCATGGTACCGGCTCTGTATAGATCGACAGTGATTTTATCTACGGACTCCGTAAGATGGAAGCGATAAGTGTATCGCCTTGCATCCGCCCATTTAGATGATAATTCCAAACCGGACACTTTTTCATAATCAGACGTTCCAATCATGTAAAGATAAGGAACGTGGAAGTCGTGATCTTGATTTTTCAGTTTGATAAAGCCCTGATGAACTCCAGGTTTAAGAAAGGATTTCGTAAGATGGAGTCCAATCTCTACTTCCTTCGTTTCATTCGGTTCCAAATGGACAGTGGTCGGGATGTCCCACCTGCTCCCATTTTCACGAACCGGGACTTCAAGGTGTACTGTCTGACTCTCATTAGTCGGATTTGTAAGCTTCAATACTTCTTTTTTATTTAACAATGGTTGATCCACGCGCCCAAAAGCAAGCGAGCCAGGTTCGATTAACAGAGTTGGGTCGAATGATTCTTCTATATCAATAAAGCCCGTACCTTGTTCAGTAGGCGAATAAGGAAGATTATCTTTTTCAAGAATATCTGCTGAACTCATCATAGCCCTTTTTATTTGCTGAGGAGACCAATCCGGGTAAGCTTCTTTTAATAAAGCTGCAAGTCCTGCAACATGCGGAGCAGCCATACTCGTTCCTTGCAGTGCTGCATATCCTCCCGGTACCGTGCTTAAAATGTTTACACCCGGTGCTACCACATCTGGTTTTAATCCCCATGTAGTCGTTACGGGACCACGAGAACTGAAAGGAGCCATTCTATGATCAAGTGAAATTTCGGTAGTTTCCAGCCATTGATTCTGCTGAACTCCCTGTTGAATCAGCCACTCCCCATCTTTTTGGGATACAGCAGCGACCGGAATTGGAATGGAAAGGTTCTCTAACGAACCCTGAAATAAGCCTGGTTCATTATTGTATATAACCACACCGGCCGCACCAGCTTGATAAGCTTTAAAAGCTTTTTCCTGAAAAGGAATTACCCCACGTTCAAACAACACGATTTTTCCGGAAGCATCATTCAGTTCTTCTTCTCCTCTGCCAGCGTCCACTAAAGGATATTTTCTGGAAAGTTCCCATGGCTCTGACCCGAGCAGTACTTGAACAGGGATATGGCGATCGTCTCCAGGAATTCCAAATACCGGAGCTTTTGAAGGAAGTGCCGAAGCCCCTACGGTTATGGCCTTTGATGAAGTGGCAGGGGATCCTACAGTCCAAGCGTCCGGCCCCGAATTACCAGCTGCAACTATAACGGTCACGCCAAGCTCTACCGCTCTATTAACAGCATGTGTAGTGGGCCAGTCCGGACCGTTCACATCATTACCAAGTGAAAGATTGATCACATCCATTCCCTCTTTAACCGCTTCTTCCAGAGCAGCGATAACCTGCACCGAGGATCCAATCCCCCCTGGTCCTAATGCCCGATATGCGTATAACTCAGCATCTGGAGCTATCCCTTTCATTTTTCCATCAGCCGCAATGACACCCGCTACATGAGATCCATGCATGGTCGCGCCTTCCCCTTTCGTTTCCATGGGATCATTATCAAAATCTACGGTATCAAAACCACCTTTGTAGTTCTTTTGTAGATCCGGATGAGAATAGTCCACTCCTGTATCAATGACACCGACTTTTACCCCTTGACCTGTATAGGAAAGATGATATTGATCGCGGATTACTTGAGTAGAAAAGGTGCCCATTTCCTGTTGCAGACTTTTATAATTTACGACTGGATACTGATTCACTACCATATCCATACGAGCAAGTTTTTCAAGTTCTTGAGCCCTCCCTTTAACTGCCAGACCGTTAAAGATCGTGTCATACTGTGCCACAATCTCCAGCCGCGGAATTCTTGACTCAATTTGTTCTGCAAGAAGGGATGCGGACTCTTCCGTCTCAATAATAACGGTTACTTCATCTTTTCCATCCGGGGACTGAAAGCCTGTAAGAAGTAATAAAAGAATGAACAAGTGCAGCAAACGCATAGGCCAGTCTCCTTTTTAGTTAGTTTGTGATGGATAAGTACAGCTATGCATGAATGTGCCCAGACAATTTTTGTATAAAAAAAGACCAAACCCTTATGGATTTGATCTTTTAACCATTATTCAATTTCAAACGGTGCTGGCTTATCTTCACGATGATTAAAGAAATACCGGATCGCTTCAGCAATTCTGGCAGATGCTTTTCCATCCCCATATGGATTGGAAGCATGCGACATTTCTTTATGTTTTTCTTCATCAGACAGTAATTCATTTGCTAAATGGAAAATATGATCTTCTTCTGTACCGGCAAGCTTCAGCGTTCCTGCTTCAATTCCTTCCGGACGCTCAGTAGTGTCGCGAAGAACCAATACAGGAACTCCAAGTGAAGGTGCTTCTTCTTGGACGCCTCCTGAGTCAGTAAGGATTAAATGAGCTCTGGAAGCAAAGTTATGGAAATCAATCACATCAAGTGGATCAATTAATTTGATACGATCATCATTTCCCAGAATCTCATCAGCCGTTTCTTTAACGGCCGGATTCAGGTGTACAGGATAGATCACTTGAATATCATCATGTTCTTCCACTAAGCGCTTAATAGCTCGAAACATCTGTTTCATATTATTCCCAAGGTTTTCACGTCTATGAGCGGTCATCAGAACTAACCTTTTATCTCCAAGTTCATCAAGCACTTCTGAGGCATAATCGTCTTTAACGGTCGTTTGCAGCGCATCAATGGCTGTATTTCCTGTGACAAAAATCTGGTTGGTAGGCTTGTTTTCTGCAAGCAGATTATCCATGGATTTATTTGTCGGAGCAAAATGTAAATCCGCCATGACCCCAGTCAGCTGACGATTCATTTCCTCAGGGTAAGGAGAGTATTTATTCCATGTTCGAAGCCCTGCTTCTACGTGGCCAACAGGAATCTGGTTATAATAAGCCGCAAGTGAAGCCGCAAAAGTCGTAGTTGTATCCCCATGTACAAGAACCACATCAGGTTTTGTTTCTTTCATAACTTCATCAAGGCCTTCAAGGGCACGGGTCGTCACTTGTGCCAGGGTTTGACGCGCCTTCATAATATTTAAATCAAAATCGGGCTCAATACCAAAAATCGACATCACTTGATCCAGCATTTCTCTATGCTGCGCTGTTACCGTGACAATTGGTTCGAACTGGTCGGAACGATTTTTCAATTCCAGAACAAGCGGAGCCATTTTAATAGCTTCCGGTCTCGTCCCAAAAATGGTCATTACTTTTATGCGTTCTGCCATGAATGTACCTCCCTTAATGGAGCTTGAATAATTCTATTTATTTTGTACCATACAATCGGTCACCGGCATCTCCCAGACCTGGAACAATGTAGCCTTTTTCATTTAACTTCTCATCAAGAGCTGCGAGATAGATATCGACATCCGGGTGCTCTTCACGAACAGCATCTACACCTTCAGGCGCTGCAACGAGACACATTAAGCGAATTTGGCGGGCTCCTCTTTTCTTCAATGAATGGATAGCCTCATTGGCTGAGCCGCCTGTAGCAAGCATTGGGTCAATGACGATAAGTTCACGTTCTTCAATATCACTAGGAAGTTTGACATAATACTCTACCGGCTGCAGTGTTTCAGGGTCGCGATAAAGTCCGACATGTCCTATTTTAGCGGCAGGAATCAACTGAACAATTCCATCTACCATACCTAGACCGGCACGAAGAATGGGTACAAGTCCAATTTTCTTACCCGTCAGTACTTTAGCTTTTGCGTCGGATGTGACAGGGGTATCAATTTCAACCTCTTCAAGAGGCAGATCACGAGTAATTTCAAAAGCCATCAATGCGGCGACTTCGTCAACTAGTTCACGAAAATCCTTCGTCCCTGTTTCCTTTTTACGTATGTACGTCAGTTTGTGCTGAATTAACGGATGATCCAGTACATATACCTTTCCCATTGCCGATCACTCCTTCTCATAGTTTGCATCCTTTAAATTGTACTGAAAAACAAGATGAACTGCAACCCGATAAATATGAATTTGCCCGGTCCTCTCCATTCTTTCCTACTGGTATATCCTAAGACATAATAATAGCCGCCAGCACCAGGCTGACGGCTATCTTCTATTAAATAGAAGAATAATTTAAAGTTTGGTAAAGAGGGAAACGGGAAGTCAGCTCACGCACACGCTCTGCCGCTTCTTTCATTTTTTCTTCATTATCGTGATGCTCAAGAGTGAAAGCAATTAGGTCTGCTATTTCATCCATCTCGTTTTCTTTGAAACCGCGAGTTGTTACAGCAGCGGTTCCAATCCGGATTCCACTCGTTACAAATGGGCTTTCTGTGTCAAAAGGAATCGTATTTTTATTGGTTGTAATACCAATATCATCCAAGGCCTTTTCGATCACTTTTCCTGTAAGACCTTTCTTTTGCAGATTCAATAAAAGCAGATGATTATCCGTGCCGCCCGATACAATGTCGACACCTTTATCTACAAGTGATTCCCCTAGACGTTTAGCATTTGCAATGATCTGCTTGGAATAATCTTTAAACTCCGGTTGCAGCGCTTCTTTAAAGGAAACAGCTTTGGCAGCAATTATATGCATCAACGGACCACCCTGCATACCAGGAAACACATTCTTATCGATTTTTTTCGCGAACTCTTTTTGACAAAGAATCATACCGCCGCGTGGGCCGCGAAGGGTTTTATGAGTCGTAGTTGTAACGAAATGCGCATGCGGCACTGGGTTAGGGTGGAGACCGCAGGCAATCAGACCGGCAATATGCGCCATATCTACAAGAAGATAAGCTCCTACTTCATCCGCAATTTCACGGAATTTAGCAAAATCAATTTCACGTGGATAAGCACTCGCGCCGGCAACAATCAGCTTAGGCTGGACTTCTTTCGCTTTTTTCAATACGGCTTCATAGTTAATTCGTTCATCATTTTCTTCAACGCCATATTCTTCAAAGTTGTACAGCTTGCCACTGAAGTTTACAGAACTTCCGTGTGTAAGATGTCCTCCGTGATTTAGATTCATTCCAAGTACGGTATCTCCGTGATCAAGAACGGTAAAATAAACAGCCATGTTGGCTTGGGCACCGGAATGAGGCTGGACGTTGGCATGATCCGCACCAAAAAGCTCTTTCGCACGGTCACGAGCCAGGTTTTCTACGACGTCGACATGCTCACAGCCTCCATAGTAACGACGGCCAGGATATCCTTCCGCATATTTATTAGTCATAACGGAACCCATTGTTTCCATCACAGCCTCGGAAACAAAGTTTTCAGAAGCTATTAACTCAATATTATTCTGTTGACGATCTCTTTCATCCTGAATAGCTGCAAATACCTCTGCGTCTGTTGATTTCACTTGATTCATAGTAAACCGTTCCCCTTTCCATTCCTATTCGTCACATGAACCTTCTTCTTCTATCCTTTCATAAACAGCCCGGACTCCTCCGATTAAAGGAGGCCGCGTTTTGGCAGCCGTAATGTGGGCGGATCCAATCGTTTTCTGCTCAATACGCACCGGGACGGCCACCCGCTTCAAATGCATTCCAATTAAAGTATCCCCTATATCAAGTCCTCCATCGGCCTGGATGGTTTCTACCAGGACCGGGTCATCCATATGTTTAAAGGCATAAGAAGCCATAGAACCACCGGCTTTAGGTACCGGAATGGCTGAGACCTCTGTCAACCTCTCTTTCTCAAAAACAGAGCGATCCACAACGATCGACCGATTTAAATGCTCGCAGCATTGGAAAGCTACATGAATATTCGCCTGATCTTCCATCTTTTTAAGTTCACGGAACATAACTTCTGCCATAGACTCGTTTCCGGAAGTGCCAATCCGCTCGCCAGCTACCTCGCTAGTCGAACATCCTACCACAAATATACCATCTTTAATGGATCCCGTTTGCAAAAGTTGTTCCACTACAGTCCTGGTATCATCCTGGATGGTTTGGACATCTATCACGCCTGCCCCTCCTTATCGTTTTATTTCTAAAAAAGGAGAAGCCTGGATGCTCCTCCTTTAGTTATCAGCTTCCGCATTATTTAGCTTCCACTTATCTGCTTTCATTGTATTATTTATTCTCATATTCGGCAATCTTAGTTACACGGTTTTGGTGACGGCCGCCTTCAAATTCTGTCGTAACCCACGTTTTCGCAATCTCTTTAGCAAGGCCAGGACCAATGACGCGCTCGCCCATGCAAAGAACATTTGAATCGTTATGTTCTCGTGTAACCTTTGCTGTAAAAAGATCATGCACAAGAGCAGCACGTACTCCTTTTACTTTATTTGCAGAAATGGACATTCCGATTCCAGTTCCGCAAATAAGAATAGCTTTATCAAACTCTCCGTCAGCTACTCGTTCAGCTGCTGGAATACCATAGTCAGGGTAATCTACGGACCCTTCACAGTTACAGCCAATATCTTCAAAATCAATTTGAAGTTCAGTCAAAACATCAGCTACTTCCTGTCGAAGATTTACACCACCATGGTCTGAAGCAAGAATTACTTTCATAGCTCCTACACTCCCGTCTTCTTAAATGTCAATCCTATCGTGACAGTTTACTGAGCTGCTGTCAATTGAACAAAAGGATTATGGGACATAAAAAAATAGAGCCGTTTTTCCGGCTCTATTGTTAAAATCAGAATGTTTTACTAATAGTGAGATTTATTGTTGACTAAAAGTCGTTAGGAGTTGCAATTCCGCTTGAGCCATAAATTTATTAGACAGCAGCTAACAGGTGAAAAACGATCTATCCTATGTAATTCGATACCATTTCAAACCTACATCATGGATATACGTTATTCAGAGGTACCGTTCAGTCTTTTAACGAGAAGTTCAATATACTTATCTAATTCGTCCCGCGTCGTTCTATAGGCATCCAAATTCCCACCAAAAGGATCGATAATGTTAATATCAGGGATGCTGTTTTCTATTTCTTCAATCTGTTTAATCTCGGATTTTAAATCAGTCAGGAGCTTTTCTTCCATTTCTTCATCACTTAAATTTGCCGTATGACTCAATATGGAAGAACGTTTCTCTTCAAATTTAGTGTACAGCTCTTTCAGCTTCTGCCACTGATTTTCGTCAATGAGTACATATTCTTTTAGAGTAAAGTATTTATCCTGATAATCCGGATATTGAATGGCCAGAGTTTGTTTGTGACGATCCGTCATAGTTAACACAAGATCAGCCCACTCTAACAACTCTGCCGTTACTGAACTTGTTTTGTGATCTATGTCAAACTTCCATTCTCTCAGAACAAGCTCTGTATTTTTGGACATCGGCTCTCCTTCACCGGCAAATATACCGGCTGAACGTGCCTCAATAGTTGAGAGCTTTGCTTTTAAGAGAGCTTCGGCCATAGGGCTTCGGCAAGTATTGCCTGTACAAACAAATAATATATTCATAGCCAATTCTCCTAACCGTTTATCGCTTTACTCCATAATATCATACGTACAAGAGGTAGTTAAAATTTTTGTCAGAAAATGGCATGCAAGCCGAGCGCGCAGAGAATACTTCCTCCGAGTAATTCACTATACACCCCAAGAAGACCACTGGCCCGCCGTCCAATAACAAAACCCGCCCAAGTAAGCAGCATACTGAACAGACCAAAGGAAAAAATAGAAACAAAAACCTCCGATTCACGAAGTCCTAAGCTGAAGCCAACTGGAAAACTATCAATACTCACACTAAGCGCAAAAAGCCACATTCCCGCTCCCGCCAGGGTATAAGCCGCATTATGCTTGTCCGTGAATGATGCAAAAACGGTATAGCTTCCCAGACAGAAAAGCAATAAACCTCCTCCGACAGCCGCCCACTCACTAGCACTGCTTGAAAGCCATTGTCCCAGGGCCATGCCAAATCCAGGCATAAACATGTGGAAAATACCCACAACAATCCCTGCAAAGAATGCGTGTTTTAAACGTACCGCTTGAAGTCCCATTCCTAGTGAAACAGAGAAAGCATCCAAACCTAAGGCTAACGAAAGCAAAACCAACCCCGTAACTTGTTCCAAATATGAGCCCTCCCCGGACATGCTATTTCATCGTATGCGGGAAGCAGACTCTATATGTCAGGGCTGTTCGATGATCTTAACGGAGGCTTTTGTTAATCGATTCATAACGGCCGCCCCTACGCCATAATTTGGAAAATATTCGCACAGAATAAGGTCAATATCTGACTTTTTATATTCACGCAGCACCTCGTAAAGTCGGTTAGCTACTTCCGTAAGGTTCTCTCTGGATCCACACGGAAGAACGGATTCATGATGAAGTTTTTCAGCCAGTTCATTGCTTGCAATTACCCCAATCCGGTAACCCTCTTCTTGTAATTCATGCAGCTGGTTCCTAAAGAACTCATCCTCCCCCTTTATTAACCACAATGGAGATTCAGGGGCATAATGTGTGTACTTCATCCCTGGAGAAACCGGGGGAGTGTCTTTCCCGGATAAGGCGGGATCAATTTTCACTTCAGGCAAAACCTCTTCAAGATCCTCTTTAGTTATACCACCCGGGCGAAGGATAGCAGGAATGTCAGATGTACAATCCAGTACCGTTGATTCTACTCCTACCCCTGTCGGTCCTCCGTCCAGTATTCCTGCAATGCGTCCTTCTAAATCCTGACGAACATGTTCTGCCTTTGTAGGACTCGGGCGCCCTGAACGATTCGCACTCGGTGCAGCCAAAGGCAGCTCTGCAGCCTTCAGCAAAGCTAAAGCTAATGCATGATCCGGCATGCGAATAGCCACCGTTTTTAGGCCTGCTGTTACATTTTTCGAGGCTGTTCCATTGCTTTCTAAAATTAAAGTAAGTGGCCCTGGCCAGAATCTTTCCATAAGATTACGAGCTACCTGAGGAATATGAGTAACGAGATCCTCTACTTCTCTTATGCTTGCCACGTGCACGATTAAAGGGTTATCAGATGGACGCCCCTTAGCTTCAAAGATCCTTTGAACGGCACTTTCATTCGTAGCATCTGCTCCAAGCCCATAGACTGTCTCTGTAGGAAAAGCAACCACTTGTTGTTCTCTCAATAAGTACGCCGCTTCTTGTATGGAAACATCTGATTCCTTTGGTTGTTCAGAGGGTTTCCACAACTTCGTTATCATACCCATTTCTAATACTCCTTTTTCTTCGACAATTAACTTGTTATAGTAGTATCTATTCTACAAGTTTCCACAAATTCAGACATTATACACAGGTTGTCCTCAAGTTATCCACAAAGATACCCACATATCCAAAGAAACCGTTAGTAATTTTTACAATACAAAAAATAAAATCCACAGGTTATCCACTGAAATAGACACATGTGTGCATAAGTATCCCACTTATACACAGTTAGTTGTGATTAACTCGATATATCCACAAGCACATTTCGACATCTTGCCGTTCAAAACGCTGATGCTGCAGGATATGATCAAGGGCTCCCGAATGACTGTCCACATGAATTTCATCCATCTTCTGTGCCTGCGCATAATACTGAATCAATTCAAAAACACCCAGAATCTGACTGGGAGAAACCTGGGAAACTACTTGCAGCTGCTCTAATTTGAATGCCCCATTCCCCTGAGCACTCAAATGAAAATGTCCAATCTTACGCTTTCCTTCTTTTAAATAGTAGAGTTTCTCGTCCATTTTTTCAATATACACGAATCATCCACACCCCTTTTCTTTTACATTATGAAAAAGGGTGTGGATGATATGCTAGGAAAATAGTTTATCCCAAAGGTTGACCACAAAGAATTTCACTTCTTTTTCATCCTCTGCAGGTTCAGCTTCTATTTTATCTGAATTTTTGTCCTCAGCTTGTGCTACACTTGTGCCATTGGAGAAGTCAAGAAAACATAGAGGCGGAAATAATACGCACCACCAATTATCTCCCGTCCCTTGCCCCAGTGTGATTAAAATGGCTTCATATTCACCGGCCGGGTACATATATGTACCATACAATTTAGCAGGAAACGTAACGGAATCGTTATAATCTACTTCAAAAGAGTAGTTTATATCTTCTTTCTCGAGGGTTTCTGCTACTACTTTTTCAATCTCAGGAAGACGATTTTGAATCATATCTCTGGCTTCTTCAATGGAAGTTAAATCTTTTACCCACCTGTTAATTTCCTGATTTACTTCATCCCGTACAAGTCGCTTGATCTGCTGATCCTTTTGCTCATTGCTGTCCGCTAGTATGCGAAGACGAATCGCTTCGTCAGGAATGACTTGATATTGTTTCCACTCAGCACCGGTGCTTTGCCCCCAAGGTAATACGACAATTATAATTAATAATGCCAGTAATAAGCGTACAGTGTTTTTCATTTAGGTAAGTCCTCCCTGTCCCTCTGTTAGTTGCTAGTATAGGCAGAGGTGGAAGAATTTAAACCTATCAATCTATGAACCTGTTCTCTCTAAGCTGAAGGGGGGGGGACTGTTAACGTATTCTTTGAATTGGAACCTTAGCGCTAGGGCAATCTTATGATTAGGGCGTACAGAAATCCGGAGAACTATTCGCTTTTTAGAAGCCCTAAGCGTGGATTTTCTAACAATAACGAACTATTTCCTCATTAGATACTTCCACATTTATTTAAAGATCAGTTGGAGACACAGCTGGCAAACACCATTCTGTCTTTTTTATTGATGTCTTTACGAATCTCTATCGTGTACTCAGGAAGGCTATCTTGAATTATTTTTTTTACTGCATCCCCTTGTAGATATCCAATTTCAAAAGCGATTAAAGAAGGACGATGATTCGAATCCTTAATCTGTTTCACAATCGTATCGTAAGCTGCCAGTCCTTCCCGATCTGCAAATAAGGCAAGAGCCGGGTCAAAATTCACTACCGTGTCATCCATCAAATCCTTATCTACATGCGCAATGTATGGCGGATTGGAAACCACAATATCGACCGGAATATCCTTGAACGGTGCATAAAAATCGCCTTGAATAAACTGAATATCCGCTCCAAGCTTTTGAGCATTGCCGGATGCGGTTTGCAGTGCTTCCTCAGAAATATCGCTTGCATAGACATCTGCTTTGTTCAGTTCAAGCGCCAGTGTTATAGCTATAATACCGCTCCCTGTACCTATATCCGCTATTTGAGGCTCGTCCTTATTAGAGCTTTCCACCCATTTCAAGATCCCTTCTACCAGTTCTTCCGTTTCAGTGCGAGGAACTAAAACATTTGAATTCACTGAAAAACTTCTGCCATAAAAGTCAGCCTCTCCTATAATATGCTGGACAGGCATGCCAGTTTCAGCGTGAACCCGAACACTCTCCACGAAGACCTCACGTTTACTTTCCGGAAAAGGGTCTTTTTCATAAGCTAATAACTGTGCGAAAGACAT
>NZ_JBAPTY010000276.1:0-8128 GCF_049282395.1 Halobacillus sp.
ATTTTGACCCTTCTGCTGAATTCCTTGATCTCCAGGACCAAAACTTACTTCATCAAAGTTATTTTGCTGTTGTTCTCTAGCGCCTTCATCTGTGTTACAAGCTGTAAGCACGAGAGACATAATGAAGGCTGTAAACAATACAATTAAACCTTTTTTCATCTTTTATCCTCCTCAGGATTTCTTACGTTTACTATTCTCTCTTAGATGGTTTTTATCCTGAGGCAAGCATTCCAATTTCCACTAAAAAAACCGCTATGTAGAAACATAGCGGCATCGAAAACAGGCCATAATAACCCTATTAAATATTTGATTGTAAGCGGAAGCATACGACTTTCTGTTCTGTCATGGATTCGATCGCGAAACGGACCCCTTCTCTTCCGATACCAGACCCCTTAGTGCCTCCAAATGGCATTTCATCGATACGATAATCACTGCTGTCATTAATCATTAAACCGCCAACGTCCATGTGTTTGATCGCATAAAAGGCGTGCTGAAGATTATTGGTGAAAACACCTGCCTGAAGTCCATAATTGACATTGTTGGACTTTTCAATCCCTTCCTGCAGATTCTTCACTGGCTGGATGATGACGACCGGTCCGAATATTTCTTCTTGTGCAATTCGAGCATTATCAGAAACATCCGTTAACACGGTTGGATAATAAAAGGCCCCGTCCCTTTTACCTCCCGCTTCTATTTTCGCTCCTTCCTGAACAGCTTCTTCCACCCACGTCTCCACGCGTATGGCTTCTTTCTCTTCAATCATAGGACCTACATCAGTATCCTCATCCGTTTTATCGCCAACTCTTAAATCATGGGTTAAATTCACAAAATCCTTTACAAAATCCGGATAAATTTCGTCTTCTACGTAAATCCGCTGAACCCCTATACAGTTTTGGCCGGCGGCCGAAAAAGCTCCTGATACACAAGATGACACCGCATCTTCAAGGTCTGCATCCTTTAAAACGATAACCGGGGAATTCGATCCTAATTCCATGCTCACTTTTTTCGTTCCCGCCTGGCTGGAAATTCGCTCCCCTGCATCACCACCTCCTGTAAAAGAAATCATTTTTACAGCTGGATGAGTAACAAGAGGATCTCCTATCTGCTTACCTGATCCTGTAATAACGGACAGCATACCTTTTGGAAGACCCGCTTCTACTAAAGCTTCGGCTAGTTTCAGCGCACTCAAAGGTGTTACCGAGGCAGGCTTTAAGACAATCGCATTCCCAGCCGCTATCGCAGGACCAATTTTATGGGCTACAAGATTTAATGGATCATTAAATGGAGTGATCGCACCGACGACCCCTACTGGAAAACGGTAATAGTAACCGGTCCGGTGTTCACTTCCTTCATTCTGATCAAAATTTATCGTTTCTCCCTTTATTCTTCGTGCTTCTTCGGCACTAATTCGAATCGTCTGCGTAGCTCTTTTTACTTCCCCACGGGCTTCTGTAATCGTTTTGCTTCCTTCTGAAGAGAGAATTTGAGCATACTCTTCTGCATGGGTTTCCATATAGTCAGCCGCTTCATTTAATACGCGGATTCGTTCGTGGACAGGCCATGGATCAACAGATTTGTATGTGCGGTCTGCTATTTCGATGGCAGCAAGCATATCCTCTTTAGAAGCAGCAGGAACATAGGCAATCAGCCTGTTGTTCTGAGGATTAAGAACTTCAAATGTCTGATCAGCATCAACCCATTCCCCACCCAGTAACATTTTCATCGTTTTCACTTTTGTCTGCATGGCAGGCTACCCTCCTTATATTTTCGTTGGTGTGCGCTGCTTATGATAGTGAATTAAATCAATCAATAATGAATAACCCGTTTCCGTAAGACCTGCACCTGCTCCAGTAAGCATGATCGACCCTGCTAAATCACATTCATAGACAATCGCATTTGTAGCTCCGGTTACTCCGGCTAACGGATCATCCATAGGAATTCTCTCTGGTTTAACACTTGCCTTCACGCTTCCACTACTTTTTTCTACACGAGCAATTAACCGATACTTTTCTCCGTCTTTCCATGCGTCCCTTATTTTTTCCAAGTTAAGTCCACTAATTCCTTCACACTCTACTTCATGTGGGGGGATAGGGGACCTCATGACATGACTGGATAAAATCGACACTTTATACCGAGCATCATAACCTTCCACATCACTGGTTGGATCAGCTTCGGCGTATCCCAGTTTTTGAGCTTTTTCAAGTGCATCCTTATAAGAAAGCCCCTTTTCCATTTCCGTTATCATATAGTTTGTGGTTCCATTTAATATGCCTTTAATCTCAGTAATCTGATTACCCGCAAGAGTGGTTTCCGGCATCCTTAAAGCTGGTGTGCCGCTCATCACAGTCCCTTCAAACCCAAAGAACACACCCTGATCTTCGGCCAGTTGGACCAGTTCTTCATAAGCAAGTGCGACCGGACCCTTATTGGTCGTTACTACGCTCTTTCCATGAGTAAAAGCAGTCCGACAATGAGAGATGGCAGGCTCTCCTGTTTTAACATCGGTAAACGTTACTTCAACAATAACGTCAGCATTGGAGTGCTTGATCGTTTCCAGACTGCTCCACCCTTTAATCGTCTGGTGATCCTCCGGGTAGGTTTCTACTGTTGCATGTTCACTTATACCTTCAAATAATAAATCCAAGTTCAACCCTTCCGGATGATAAACGGCCCCGAGCCGCATATCGGCTACAGCAACGACTGAGAAATCGAGTCCATGGACCGAGTTAAGGTTTTCCTGGCGTTCTTTCATAATTTTAGCCAACGACTGACCGACCCCTCCAAAACCAATAAAAGCTATTTTCATTGTCATCAAATGCCTCCCTGCTTTAGTAATTCATAAGTACTTTCCGCAAGCACCCTCACTCCATCACACATAGCAGATTCGTCTATATTGAAATCAGATTGATGGAGATTGGTCACCTTTTCTGTTGCACAACCTAAAAAAAACATGGCTCCGGGAATCTTTTGTGTAAAATGACTAAAATCTTCACTGCCCATTCCAAAAGGTTCATTATATATTGTCATTGGATAAGCTGCTTTTCTGAAAAACGCATTAATTTCCGGCGCGTTATAGAGCGCGGGTTCTCCTTTTTGAACCACTAGATCACACTCTCCGCCCAGGGATGCCACGAGGGAAGGAATCTTATTAATTTCGTGAATAAGCATATACCGAACTTCATTAGAGTACGAACGCATCGTGCCTCGGATCTCTACTTCATGCGGAATAATATTGTTTGCTTCTCCTGCTTGAATTTTTCCAATACTAATCGTCCCCACGTCCAAAGGATCAACTTTACGCCCATTTAAACTGTACAAATTCTGCAGTACAAATGTACTGATCCACACCGGATCGACGGTTTGATGAGGGTAGCCGGCATGACCACCGTCTCCTTTAATAGCAATATGGAACTCATCATTATTTGCCATACTCGGTCCATCATGGATTTGCACCTCTCCACGTTTTCTCCAGGGACACATATGAAGGGCCAGTATCGAATCGAGATCTTCCAGCTTTTTGGAGTTCAGCATTTTGACAGCCCCGGTTTCCCCTTGTTCATCACACTTCTCTTCAGCTGGTTGAAAGACAAGCTTAACCGTCCCCCGAAATCGATTGGCCTTCGCATCTTCTATAAACAGATGAGCTACCCCAAGCAGAATGGCTGTATGGGCGTCATGACCGCAGGCATGCATAACTCCATGATTTTTTGAAGCCCAGGCGAAACCTGTTTCTTCTTCGATGGGAAGGGCATCCATATCTGCACGCACTCCGATCACAGCCCCCGGGCCATTGCTTATCGTTGCAATGACCCCGCAGCCGCCTACGTTTGTTTCAATATTCTCAATCCCTGCTTCGCGCAGGATTTCTTCAACTTTTCTGCTTGTGCGTTGTTCTTGAAAACTTAGTTCTGGATGTTGATGAAAATCTCTTCTCCATTTTACTAAAGAAGAATGAAGTTCTTGAGAGCGTTTAACTAAGTCCGCGTTTTTGGTTCTCACAAGCTACACTTCCTCAGCTTTTGACATAAGCTTCAATAGCTTTAAAGGCTTGAGCAAGATCCTGTTTTAAGTCATCAATATCTTCAATGCCAGCGGAGTAACGGATGAGTCCCTCCGGAATTCCCATAGCCAGTCTTTCAGCTGGGGTACATTCAACGTGGCTGGTCGTTCGTGAAGGTCCGACGACTGTTTCGACAGATCCCAAGTTAGCCGCCCGGTTCGCGTATTTCAGTTTAGGAAGAAGTTGTCTCACTGTATCCACTCCGCCGCGAACTGCAAAACTGAGCATACCTCCAAAACCAGTCATTTGCTCTTTCGCTATATCATGGTGAGGATGGTCCTCAAGACCTGGATAAAATACCGCTTCAACCATATCAAATGTTTTCAGATATTCTGCGATACTTGCTGCGTTTTTATTTTGCTGATCAACTCGGAGTTTCAGTGTTTTCATACCGCGCAGAATCAGGTAAGCTGCCATTGGATCCATAGTTGCACCGTTAATTTCACGATAGTGATAAATAGCTTCGACAAGAGCTCGATCACCGCATACAGCTCCGCCAAGTGCGTCAGCATGCCCCCCAAGGAATTTGGTTGCACTATGGATCACAAGGTCAGCTCCAAGCTCCAACGGATTCTGATTTACAGGTGTAGCAAAAGTATTATCCACGATGACAGTGGCCCCCACTGCTTTACCAGCTGCAGCCATTCGTTTAATATCCGTAATTTTAACGGTCGGGTTGGTCGGGCTTTCGAGATAAAGTACTTTACATCCTCTCGCCACTTCCCTTTCGATAGCTTCATGATCTCCTGTATCACACAAAATCACTTCTACTTGCTGTCTTGGTAGAAATTCCGTGAAGATCTTATTTGTGCCGCCATACGTATCTTTAATGGATACGACGCGGTCTCCTGGGAATAGTAAAGTACTCAGAGTATTACTGATCGCAGCCATTCCTGTTGAAAAACTAGTAGAAGCATCTGCTCCTTCAAGAATACGAATTTTTTCTTCAAATGCCTGCACCGTTGGATTGGTATTCCGGCCATAAATATGACCCGGTTTATTTCCAATCGCTACTTCATACCATTCATCCATGTCGTCATAACCAAACGATACACTATGAACGACCGGTACCTGTGTAGCTCCAAAAGCCAACTGTTCTTTTTCTCCGGCCCAAATCGATTTTGTACTGAATTTAGCTTTTTCCATTAATAATCTCCTCCTGAGGTACAAGTAATGAATAGACATGGCGGGCAATGACCGTATCTTGCACACCCGTCCCTGTAAGATCGCAAACCGTAACTTCATCGGGCGACTGCCTTCCTTGCTTGCGGCCGCTTGTTATTTCTCCGAGCTCAATAGCCCGGTTCACTGTTTCCTGGTGACAATTCCTTAGTTCTCCCAGCCGCACAGACTGCGCTTTCACATCACAAACTAACTGATCCGCTCGTTCCAATACCGACGTTTCAAGTTCCTGTTTATGTTCGGCATCAGAGCCCATAGCGGTGACATGCACTCCAGGCTGTAACCATTCCCCTTTTATGAGAGGTTCGGATGAAGGGGTGGTAGTTACCACAATATCGCTATTTTCTGCAACTTCCTGCGGGTGAGCACATACTTCTACTGGCAGACTCAGTCGTTCTTCGATATCTTCTTTATAGGCGTTGGCCTTTTCAATATCTCTACCGTAAACCAGCACCCTTTCTATGGGACGAACAAGCGCAAGAGCTTCCAACTGCAGTCTCGCTTGAGCGCCGGTGCCTATAATTCCAGCCGTTCGACTATCCTGGCGACTGAGATGACGGGCAGCTACTGCACCTGCAGCAGCGGTACGTAAGTCGGTCAGCAGACCCTGGTCTGCAAGAATCGCCATGGGTCTGCCTGTTTCCGTACTCAAGAGTATCATCAGGCCATTCGCACTTGGCAGTCCTATTTGAGGATTATTAAAAAATCCAGAAGAGAGCTTGATAGCAAAACTATCATACCCTCTAATATAAGCGGATTTAATATCGACTTCACCGTTATGTTCGGGGACATCGATTCGCATGATGGGAGGCATTTGGACTTTGTTATCACTTAGTGCATTGAAACCTTCTTCCACCAAATCCACTACCTTTTTATCTAAACGAACCACATTATTAATTTCACTCCGATGGAATAATTGGATGATCGTCACCTCCTAGCTGATTTGCCCGCTAAGGTCCATATGGTCCCTAATAATTAATTCTTGGGGATAAGTGGTAAACCGTTCAGAACCTTCTTCCGTAATACGGAAAGTTTCACTGATTTCAATTCCATCCGTATCAAACCATAAAGCCGGTATAAGGTGAAACGTCATATTCGGCTTTAAGACGGTAGGATCACCTTTTCGAATACTTGCGGTATGCTCTCCCCAATCCGGCGGATAATTCAGCCCAACGGAGTAGCCAAGTCGTGCCTCTTTTTCAAAACCATGCTTCTTAATCGTCTTTCTCCATACTTCTTCAAGCTCCCCGCATGTCACCCCCGGCTTAGCTGCGTAAAGAACTTCCTGAATCCCTTCCAGGACGACCGGGGCTACCACTTGAAGCTTTTCATTCGGCTGTCCAACCGTAACGGTTCTTGCAAGTGGTACATGGTAACGCTTGTAACAACCCGCCAGTTCAATAATGACGGCGTTCCCTTCTACAAAAGGACGGTCGCTCCACGTTAAGTGTGGAATCGAGGTGCGGTCACCGGTCGGGAGCAGAGGGACAATTGCTGGATACTCTCCTCCAAATTCTGGTGTTCCTTTGACCATTTGATAGTAAATTTCAGCAGCTGTATCACATTCACGCACTCCAGGGCTGATACTTTCCACACCTTTTTGCATCGCTAAATCTGCGATCTTCGCTGCTTTTTTCATATATTCAATTTCCTGGTCTGATTTAATCATTCTTACCCGGTTAACCAGCAGGGTAGCATCTTGAAAAACGGCATCCGGCATTCCTTTTTTCAATCTTTCAAGCGCCATACCGGTAAAGTAATATTGGTCCATCTCAACGCCAACTCTTCGATTTCCATGGCCAATTTGGGTTAAAATTTCCGAAATGAAATCCATTGGGTGATAAACTTCAGAGTGAACATAGTAATCCGGGTAAGCAATTACATTTTCATCATAAATCCAAGTTGTAACCCGGGCACCATTTGCATCCTGGTAACGTCCAATCCATAAAGGCTGAGGCTCATCAATGATAATCACAAGCATCTGATGAACATAGAAAGACCAGGCATCATACCCTGATAGGTAATTCATATTTGCCGGATTTGAAATTAGCAGGACTTCGATTCCTTTCGCTTCCATACTCTTTTTTGTCTCTTGTAACCGCTGATGATACTCAAGAATGTCAAAAGGAAGCACCATTTGAACCCCTCCACTTTTTTTCCGAATATTTAAATAATGATTACTTTTATTTTATTCAACCCGCTTTTTTTTTGTAATGTAAAAAGTGTATGAAGTTTCAAAACCAGATTTACTACAAACTTAAAAATCGACATTTTCTGTAAAAAGCCTCCCTTAGTAAGCTACAGCGATATGGTGTGTTACCATGAAGCTAATACTTATAAGGAGGCCCCAAAAATGAATTACAGTTACATATCTCACTTGTACTGCCCGAAATGTTCGAAAACTTATTCAAGCGAAGAAACTCAGCATTTATGCACATGCGGATCTCCGCTTTTGGTCGAATACCACCTGGATGAATTAGCCAATGATTGGAAGAAAGATCACCTGGCGAACCGCTCTCCTGATTTGTGGCGCTATCATGAACTTCTTCCACTGGAGAATGAACAATACAAAACCACTTTAGGAGAAGGAATGAGTCCATTACTTACAATGAACAGAATCGGACAAGATATGGGTATTCATGATTTACTCATGAAGGACGAAGGAACGATTCCAACGGGGTCATTTAAAGCTCGTGGAGCAGCAGTAGGAGTTTCAAAAGCGAAAGAACTTGGTGTGGAAGAACTGGCTATGCCTACGAACGGCAATGCAGGCGCAGCCTGGTCTCTATATGCCGCTCGCGCATCCATGAAATCTACTATAGTCATGCCAATTGATGCTCCCAAAATTACCAGAAACGAATGTGCTATATCTGGGGCAAGCTTATA
>NZ_JBAPTY010000277.1:0-13993 GCF_049282395.1 Halobacillus sp.
GTACCAACCTATCCAAATTTCTGGAAGATACAATCATTCCATTCTTTCAAGAAAAAAAAGAGCATATTTATGTAATCCGATATGCTATGTTTTTAGCTGATATATTAGAAGAACAACGTATGTACAAAAAATCATCAACTTATCTAAGGTTAGCAATCCAATTGTTAAATAAACATTCTAATTTAGGAGGGATACTCTTATGAAGAAAATGATTGCTGTAATTGGAGTGGTAGCATTTCTAGCATCTGCCGCTGCGCCTATCTTAAGTGACAGTGCAGTAGATGCATACCCAAGACCACTAGTAGCTGAAGTTGAAGAAGTTTAAGTTTTTTGTTTTTCATTATTAATGTGTAATTAGCACCTCCCCTAATCCTATACCTATACAATTTTTCGCCTCTGCCCCTTGTGGCAGAGGTATTTTTTTAATATCTACGGAAAAGAGGTTCTAAAGTGAAAATCATCGGAATCGACCTGTCTGGACCCTCTAACCATAAAGATACAGCTGCTGTGGTTTGCCGTGAAGAACAAAATCAATTATACATAGAGGACCTTCAAACGGGATTATCGGATCAAGCCATCATCTCAATTATTTCTGAGCAAGCAAAAGAGAATAATAAGATTTATATCGGAATAGATGCTCCTTTATCCTACCAGGATGGCGGAGGTGATAGAGAAACTGATCGCGAGTTAAGAAGTTACGCGAAGCACCTCGGAGTTAAGCCAGGCTCTATTATGCCCCCAACCCTCACGAGAATGATTTACTTAACTGCAAGAGGTATGCACCTTGCCCATATGATCAAAAATTCAGTACCTGATAAGGTTGAAGTCGTGGAGGTTCATCCCGGTATAGCTCTTGCTTCCAGGTTACCTGTTGAAGACAGACCCCAGGCAGTTCTTTATAAAAAAGATGAACAAAGCAGAAAATTTGTTCATAAGTGGTTATCAGAAGTGTATTTTCAATTGGTTGACCAAGTTGAGGACTTCTCTACTCACCAATTGGATGCATGCCTGGCTGCTCTCGCCTGCTGGCATTGGTCCAGTGAAACTAAATCACCGGCATGGCATATGCCGGAGCAGCCTCCCCACCATCCCTTTCCATTTTCCTGTTAAAAAAAGCAGCACATAATGTGCTGCTTTTCTACTCTTCGAAATATCTTTGGAATGTGTAAAGAGGGGTTTGGCCTTCAAGAGCCTTGAATATCATACGATTATTCTTTTGATTAATCGTCACCGCATCAATGTCTTTATACTCTTTATTTTTTGTTTGTTGTTCGATACTCGACTTTACTTCATTCATTAACCCTAAGGTCTGACGGCTGCTCGTTTTTGTATAAACGATTTCCTGTGAAGCTTCTAACATCTTTTCAGCTATCGATTCCTCAATACCAAGTGTTTGAAACAGCTGATTCATAGATCCTTTTATTACATTATCAATATTTTCAAACTGAGGGCTTTCCAATCCAAACAACGTAAGATTTAACGCTGTGCTATTATTCATTAAGATTAAGCATTTACGCCCATTCACCTTAATAATATTAGCTTGCCATTGGTATATCTGAGGTATCTGTTCATACTCTTCTGTGCTTTCAATTGTCTTATCTATTTGACTTTGTAACTTTTTCGTAGCTCCGATAACAAACAAACCGATTCTCCTCATCTCATTAATATATGTTAATTGTAACAGTTTCTGCTGCTATTCCCTACTGGGATCACCTGTGTATTTAATAACTATTTCTTCCATAGATTTTCTTTTTCTCTACTTAGTGAGCAATATATCTCCTTGAAATACCCCTGCATTCATCGTCTTTATTATAATAGACAAAAAAGAAGAACCGCTAAACGGTTCTTCTTTTCTAAGATTTCGATCTTCTGGCAAAATCAACAAATTGAAATTTATCAGGTCTGTGCCTGGATTCAGTAAATTGAAATAACGTAGCATCAGCAAGATACACGTGGCTTCGGATTACCACTACCTGTTCATGCCCCTTTAGATCTAAATAGTTACGATCTTCCTCAGTTACTGGTTCTACAACAATTTCTTTTTTTGCAAAACTTATGGTAAGCCCCAGTTCATTTTCAATGTACTCATAGATAGAGTCCTCAGCAATCTCACTGGTCAAGCCTGGAACGATATCTTCTCGAATATAGTCCTTATCAAGAATGATTTTTTCACCATTGATCTCTCTTGCCCGGATAATCTTCCAAAGTTTATGATCTTGCGAACAGTTTAACTGCTCTCCAATTAACCCATCCGCCTGCCTTAAGGTGAGATTATGGACAAATGTTCGAAAATCCTTACCCAATTGATTAGATAACTCTTTAAAACTCGTAAGACCTGAGACAGGGAACTCAAACTTGCCATGATCCAGTACGACGGATCCTTTTCCCCTTACCTTTTGAATATAGCCATTTTGAGCAAGAAGATTTAAAGCTTTCCGAATGGTTTCTCTTGAAGTGCTAAAACGACTTGATAGTTCGTGTTCAGAGGGAAGCGTATCTCCTGGATGGATGCTGCCTCTTTGGATCTCTTCAACAAGATCATTATAAATGACTAAATATTTATTTTTCATTTTCATCACCATTCGTATTTTATCATACTTGGGTAATGTGATAGACCACTGATTCGTAAGGACGAAGTTTTACGTTCTCCAAGTTCTGACTGACATCATTATAGTTACTGATCATAACCTCTTTTTTTCCTTTAAGTTGTAAGTTTTCAGGTAAGCTGAAGGAAGTTTCAGAACCATAAAAATTATTGATCACTAAAAGACTTTCTCCATTCCATTGACGTAGATATGCAAATATCTGTTCATCTTCCGGAGTCAAGAGTTCATAGTCTCCGAATATAAGGATATCATTTTCTTTTCGAAGCTGAATCAGTTTCTGATAGTAATGGAAAATAGAGTTCTCTGTGCTCCTGGCTTTTTCAGCATTTATGGATTTGTAATTATCGGCCACGGCAATCCATGGGTTACCAGAGGTGAAACCGGCGTTCGGTTCATCATTCCATTGCACGGGTGTACGAGAATTATCCCTTGATTTTTGTTTCAAGATCTCAAGAATCTTCTCTTCGCTGACACCTTTTTCACGGAACTCTTTATACATATTTATAGATTCAACATCGCGGTACTTTTCAATGGATTCAAACCCTGGGTTTGTCATCCCGAATTCTTCTCCCTGATAAATATAAGGCGTCCCCTGCATCATATGAATAGTTGTCGCCAGCATTTTTGCTGATTCTTCCGGATAATTCACTTCATCTCCAAAGCGTGACAAAACTCTAGGCTGATCATGGTTACACCAGAATAAGGCATTCCATCCGTTTCCTTTATTCATTTCTCCCTGCCACTTAGATAGAATCTGTTTCAGCTCATGGAAATCGAAGTCAGCAACGGTCCATTTTTCACCATTTGGATAGTCTACTTTTAAATGGTGGAAATTAAATGTCATACTCAGTTCGTTACGATTAGGTGCTGTGTACTGAATACAGTGTTCAACTGTTGTAGAGGACATTTCACCTACCGTCATTAAATCATAAGGAGCGAAAACTTCCCTGTTCATTTCCTGCATGTACTCATGGACACGCGGACCATCTGTATAGTATTTACGACCATCTCCTGGCGCCACGCTACCATCATCATTCGGGAATTTCTGATCTTTGGAAATTAAATTGATGACATCGAGTCGGAATCCATCAATTCCTTTTTCTGCCCAAAAACGCATCATTTCATATAGATCTTCTCTCAGATGTTCATTTTCCCAATTTAAATCCGCTTGTGTGACATCAAATAGGTGTAAATAATACTGACCGGTCTTCTCATCATATTCCCATGCGTTGCCACCGAACTTCGATTGCCAGTTCGTAGGCGCTCCCCCATCTACTGGATCACGCCAAATGTAATAGTCACGGTAAGGATTATCGACTGATTTTTGAGATTCCTGAAACCACTGGTGGAAAGTGGATGTGTGGTTGACCACAAGATCCATGATAAGTTTCATTCCACGCTTGTGCGTTTCTTCAAGCAGTTGTTCAAAGTCCTGCATGGTTCCGTACTCATCGTGAATATCGTAATAGTCACTAATGTCATAGCCATTATCATTTTGTGGTGATTTATACATTGGGGTCAGCCACAGTACATCTACCCCTAATTCATTTAAATAATCCAGCTTCTCAATGATGCCTTGAATATCTCCGACCCCATTGCCGGTTGTATCATTAAAGCTTTTTGGATAGATCTGATAAACGACAGCTTTTTTCCACCATGGTTGTTCAATCACAGTAACGCCTCCTTACACATCTTTTTTACGTTTCGCGTATAAATACGTACCTACAAGCGGTAGAACGATAACGATAACCATCCCGATAATAAAGTCGAACCAATAATCCGATACGATGGAAAAGATACCCGGGACCCCGCCAACTCCAATTGAGTTTGCTAGTACGCCTCGAGCTGAAATATACAAACCAGCAATCGCTGAGGAAGAAATAGCGATGATAAAAGGATATTTAAACCGTAAGTTAACACCAAACAAAGCAGGCTCTGTAATACCCAGCCATGCGGACACCCCAGAAGATAAACCAAGACCTTTCAACTTCTCATCTCTTGAGGCAAGCATGATCGCAAATGCGGCAGACCCTTGAGCAATGTTGGATAGAGCAAGCATTGGCCATAAGAACGTTGTACCTGTACTTCCGATTAATTGAATATCAACGGCTAAGAAGGTATGGTGCATACCTGTAATAACAAGTACCCCGTAAAGTGCACCGTAAATAAGTCCTCCAAGAGCAGCAAAATTATCAAAAATAGATACAAGTCCGTCTGTAATAGCATTACCGATCGCAAATGTAACCGGTCCGATGAATAAGAAGGTTAAGAAACCTGTTACAAGCAAAGCAACTGGGCCGACTACTAGTAATTGAATGCTATCTGGTACACGCTTTCTCATGAAAACTTCGATCTTAGTTAATACATAGGAAGCAACCAGCACTGGTAATACTTGTCCCTGGTAACCAATTTTCTCAATTTCCCATCCGAAGAGATTCCATGTAGGAACCGTTCCTTCTTTTACGGCTTCCCCGTAAGCCCAAGCATTCAGTAATTCCGGATGAACAAGAATAAGACCCATGACTATACCTAAAATTGGACTACCACCGAATTTTTTAACAGCAGACCAGCCAATCAGCCCGGGTAAAAACGTAAAGGCCGTATTCGCTATAATGATAATCATGTTGGCAATATCTGACCACTGTGGATAAACGTCAATAACAGATTGCTCGTCCCAGAATATGCCTGGAGCTGTAAGTATATTGTTTATACCGAGCAGCAAACCAGCTGTAACAATAGCTGGAAGAATCGGAATAAAGATATCGGCTAACGTTTTAATTGCTCTTTGAAGTGGATTCATCTTTTGGGAGGAAGCTTCTTTCACTTCTTCTTTAGATGATTCCCCAATTCCCGCTAAAGCCACAAATTCTTTATAGACTTTATCTACGGTACCTTGCCCTATGACGATTTGAAATTGACCGTTAGTAGAAAAAGAACCTTTCACGGCATCAATATTGTTTAATTTTTCCTGATCGACAATACCTTCATCGTGAAGGGCTAATCGAAGTCGGGTGACACAATGAGTAGCAGCTGATAAGTTCTCTTTTCCACCTATTGCTTCCAAAATCTGCTCGGCTTGCTCTTTGTGATTCATTTTCATTCCTCCCGAGTATGGGTTATTTTTTCTTAACGCTCCTCAATGTTGCTTGAGCTACTGCAGCTTGAGTTTTACTCCCAGGCTGAACCACGTAATCATCACTGTTTGTAACAATGACAGAGGTGATTGTAATTCTTCCTCTTCCTTACCAATGTGAATAAGGTTTCTACTCCTGTTTTCGCTTTAATCCCTACCGCATGCATGGTATGGCAAACTTATACCACCTCTCCTTTCACTGAATTAAGAATCATTCCATCAGCTGGTTCGATGGCAATGCCTTCTCTCCTCATCTTTTGGGAGAACACAGGGGTCGGCACTTCTTCCAGAGCTACAACCTTGCCACTCTTGGGTGCCGCTAAGCTAATCTCCCCATTTCTTTTTATTTCCAAAAAGCTTCATGAACGTGAACCTTCCTCCAAAAATCACAAACTTGTATATACATCAATTACTTATGATTATAATTTGTATATACAAGTTTTGCAACCGTTAACAAAACATTCATAGTAGTCTTCTATCACTCTTTTATCTTTCCAAAACCTGGTGACGTAACCTTTTTAACAGGTTCATGCTAATTTTTAGTGAATAAAATTAATTTCCTTTTATATACCAGGAATTCGTGGTATATATTTAGAGTGTCGAAATAATCGTTTTTTTGGAAGAAGGGATTTCTATCCTTAGGACAAAACATCAAACACAAAAAAATTTATGGATTATGTGGTTTGCCAATTTTTTTATTGCTGGAAGTATCACAATGGTCTTGCCCTTTTTGTCTTTATATATTGATCAATTAGGAGATTTTTCAGATTCATTTGTTCAAACATGGTCTGGCTGGATCTTTGGAATTACCTTTGTGACCGCTTTTATTTTCTCTCCGATCTGGGGCCGCATTGGTGATCGGTACGGCAGAAAAAATATATTGATCATGTCTGCTGTGGGTCTTGCCGTTTCTGTCCTGCTTATGGGTTTTGTTGAAACCGTGTGGCAATTATTCTTACTAAGGTTGTTTATGGGGGTTTTCACAGGATTCATTCCAATGTCTCAAGCGCTTATTTCAACTCAGACCCCAAAAGATACAGCCGGACAAGTTCTTGGAACCCTTCAGACAGGAAGCATAACGGGAAGCTTACTTGGACCTATGCTCGGCGGATGGATTGCTGATCATATCGGATACGCCACTACATTCCAACTGGTATCAATAACCGTAGCTCTATCCGCTGTGATCGTTTTCTTAGGTATTTCAGAGGAGCGATTGGAACGAGAAGGAATAAACGAGAAAACGAGCTATAATTCAAAAGAAGTACTTTCTCACATAATGAAACACCCTGTACTTCTAATCGTTATGGTTATTTCTTTATTTGTTCAAGTAGCCCACTTCAGTATTCAGCCGATCCTCTCACTATTTGTAGGAAATTTACATGGACCTGAAAATTTAGCTCTATTCTCTGGAGTTGCCTTTTCGGCTGCTGGATTAGGTAACCTGTTGATGGCCAAACGATGGGGGAGAATATCAGATCGCAAAGGTTATATTAAAATTTTAATCTTCCTTCTTTTTATGGCAGGAATCGTTTATCTTCCCGCTGCGTTTGTAACAAATATATGGCAGTTAGTAATATTACGATTTTTGTTAGGGATATCCATTGGAGGAATTATCCCTGTCCGAACAGCATATATACGCCAGGAAGCCCCTCTTGCTATGCAGGGGGAAGTACTTGGATATAATACAAGCCTTCGTTTTTTAGGAAATATTATCGGCCCTGCTATGGGTGGTCTTTTGTCGGGAGCATTCGGGTTTTCAGCTGTATTTTTCGTCACAAGTAGTCTCCTGATTTCTTGCGGAGTTCTTTTACTGATTACAAAACAAAGACATCCAAAATCAATGACTCAAGCTGCCTCTTATTAATAGATCTGCTGTTCCTTATCCTTTAGGTTCTGTTAAATCTTCCTGTAAATCTTATAGAAAAGCTCCCTTTTCTGTAATACTCAGTTTCGAGATAACTCGGGTCCGTTGCCAAAAAACGGTGAGGGCGGCTACGGAAACAACTCGCTTTCCTACGGGGGAGCTGGCAAGCCTCCTCAGTCGTTTTCACTCCTTTTGGGGTCTCGGCTAGCTCCTTCTCCCGTGGGAGTCTCGTCGCTTCCTTCGCCGCCCAAACGATAGCTGATGAGCGGACCCTACTATAGGAGTAAGGAGCCATGCTGCATCTGCCTCAAATGCTTCTATAACAGAGTTCCTACACGTAAACACACGTGAAAACCAGTGTGGATCTCGTTCATTGGAAGGCGATTATGGAAAGATTTTCGAGCTCTCCATAAACGCAAAGGGGCGGAAGGGAATGGCGAAGACTCCTGCGGGATGAACATGATCGGTGAGATCCCGGAAGTCGAAGCCTGAGGAAGCTCACCACATGCCCGCGGAAAGCGAGCCGTTCCCTGGAGCCACTTCTCCACCCAATATCTCGAAATCGAGTCTTCAAGTATACGGTCCTATAGCTCAATAAGCTTCATTCGAAAAAATAAGCAGCCCCTTTTAGCAGAGCTATATTTAATGTGGAGAGTATTCCCGTCTGTTAATATATGTGTATAGACATATTAGGAGGGATTGGATGAAACAAGCCTTGCTCGTTATTGACTATACGAATGACTTTGTAGCGCCTGAAGGTGCGTTAACCTGCGGGGAACCTGGGCAAAAAATCGAAGGAAGCCTGACTAAATTATGTAAAGAATTCTTATCCAATGATGATTTCACGGTACTCGCGGTAGATCTCCACGAAGAAAATGATCCTTACCATCCAGAAACAAAGCTTTTCCCACCTCATAATATTCGCGGTACTGAAGGCAGACGATTATTCGGGGATCTCCATCATTTGTACGAAAGGAGTCAGTTCAAACCCAGCCTCTACTATATGGATAAAACCAGGTATAGTGCTTTCGCAGGAACAGATCTTGATATAAAACTGCGTGAAAGAGGAATTACAGATGTGCATTTATCAGGGGTCTGTACAGACATCTGTGTTCTCCACACAGCTGTTGATGCTTACAACCTTGGCTATAACCTTACAATTCATAAAGATGCTGTAGCCAGTTTTAGTCAACCAGGTCACGAATGGGCTCTTAGGCATTTTGAATCCGTATTAGGAGCCACTATTAGATAAACCTAAGACCGTCTTGGAAGTTCAAGGCGGTCTTTTTATTTTTATATTTTCAAACCGGCTCCACTATGTTTCCTATTAAAGGATGTTATGGTATAGTATTTCGAGTGTCTAATTATTTCACGAGAAAGGAAGGGACAAAGAATGAATGAGAGCCCTCGCCCTTCAAATAAACACTTCCGTACGGTGCTCATTTTAAGTGCCTCTATCCTGATAGTCGTTATGAATACCACTATGTTTAATATCGCATTACCCAATATCCTTAGAGACTTCTCTTTACAACCCTCTGAAGGGGCCTGGATTGTATCCGGATATTCTATTGTCCTTGCGATTTTTACGATTACATTCACTCGTCTTTCTGATTACATTCCCATACGAAAGCTTCTGACCATCGGCATTTTAATCTTCGGTTTATCCTCCATTCTTGGCTTCTTTGCTGATTCCTATCTCTGGCTGTTAATTGCAAGACTTTGCCAGGCTTCTGGCGCAGCAGCCATCCCCGGGTTGTCTATGGTGTTCGCCGGAAGATATATACCGATGTCACGCCGTGGAAGTGCTTATGCTCTAATTGCTTCCGCTACTTCATTAGGGTTTGGCCTTGGTCCGGTAGCGGGAGGTTTTATTACGGATTATTTAAACTGGAATTTTTTATTTATCGTCACTATTTTAGTCGTTTTCGTCATCCCTGTTCTCTATAAATATATGCCGTTAGAAACTTCTACGAAAACTAGTTTTGATGTGTTGGGCGCTTTACTATCTGGAACCAGTGCCACCTTATTTTTATTATATATATCTACCTTTAACAGTCAGTATCTTTTGGGCGGTTTGCTTTCTGCTGCTTTGCTCTGGTGGAGGATCAATAGAACAACCACGCCTTTTATACAGCCTGCGTTAGTCATGAACAGACATTATCGCCGTATTGTTTTTATGAGTTATATCGGATTCACCCTCCATTTCGCTGTTTTATTCTTAATGCCCATCATGCTTGAACAAGTATATGATCGGGGAGCAGCTGCCATTGGGTTGATTATCTTTCCAGGAGCGATGCTTTCTGCAGTGGCTGCTATTTATGTAGGCCGACTCATTGATGCTTATGGAAACATCAAAGTACTTTTCCTTGCGCACGGACTTTTACTAACCTCCGCTCTTGTCTTTTTCTTATTTGCCAAAGTAAGCCCTTATATGATTATGGTGGCTTATATGTTTACTAGTTTTGGGTTTTCAAGTCTATCTTCCAGTTCCACAAACGAAGTGTCCCGAATATTACCGAGCGAGCAAATTGGCGCAGGGATAGGATTAAAGCAGCAGGTCCATTTTATAGGCAGCGCCACTGGATCCGTGCTGGCTGGTATCTTGCTTGAGGTGAATCGTCAGCCTTATACTCCTCAGGATTTCAGCCTCCCGTTTGGTATTCTAATCGTGCTCATGCTGGCTTCAAACGTTGTCCTGATGGTCTATTCTGTTAGAATTAAGAAGTTCACGCCCGTTCAAGAAATTGACATTTGAAATTTAAGATCGAATCGAATATGATTGAGTATGGACATTTATGCTAATAACTGATATATAGATCCAATATAGGAGGAATCACTTATGAGCTCACAAGATTATCGAGTTCTGCTGTATTATAAGTATGTCGACCTTCCTGATTATGAAGAATACTGTCAAAACCACCTGAAGTTCTGTAAAGACCTTGGTCTTAAAGGACGAATTATTGTAGCTCCAGAAGGAATAAACGGGACCGTTTCCGGCACCGTGGAGCAAGTTGAGCAATATATGGACTACGTCCGCTCAGATGAACGTTTTGCAGACATCCAGTTTAAGATGGATGAACATGAAGGCCATGCCTTTAAAAAGATGCATTGCCGAGTGAAACCAGAACTTGTAAACTGGAGCATTGAAAATGATGATATTAACCCTAAAGAATTCGGTGGAAAACACGTAAAACCAAAAGAATTCTATGAACTTCTTCAAGAAGATGACACGGTGGTTATTGATGGTCGTAATGAATATGAATACCGTATCGGTCATTTCCGTAACGCGATCCGTCCAGAAGTGAATCACTCTCGCGAGTTTCCAGAATGGATTGCTGAAAACGCAGATCAGTGGAAAGATAAGCGAGTGATCACCTACTGTACAGGTGGAATTCGCTGTGAAAAGCTGACTGGAATATTGAAGAAGAATGGTGTAGAGGATGTCTATCAACTAGAAGGTGGAATTAATACGTACAGCAAGGATCCTGAAGTAAAGGGTCAGCTTTTTGATGGTAAAATGTACGTGTTTGACGAACGTATCTCTGTACCTATTAATCAGGTAGAGGAAAAAGTTGTCGCAGAGTGTGAACACTGTGGTAAACAAGAAGACCGCATGATCAATTGCAGTAACCCTGTGTGTAATAGACAATACGTTTGTTGCGAGGACTGCGAAGAGAAACATCATGCAGCATGTACAGCAGAATGTAAAGAGCATCCCGAAAACCGCTGGGATGCTGAACGTAAAAAACAAATTGATAAGTATGACAGGGTTTCTAAATAACTTGAAATCTTCGTAAAAAACTCGCCTTGACTCAAACTCAGGCGAGTTTTTTGGTTTGTTTCTTTTCATCAAATACATAATCGGCAGTAACTAGAAGGAAGGTAAAAAACCATTCTGACCACAGCACCATTGTCACTTGGGAGACAAGTTCATCTACTGTGTAAATCGTCAGCCAGGTAAATAATAAATCAACAAAAATTCGCCAGATCAAAAATACAGAAGGAGAAGGTTTACTAAATAAGCTGATCATTTTAACGATTTTAGCTGCCGCTTCAAAGAGCAATCCTAGAATAAAAATAAGCACTCCAAACAAGAGCAGTGACGAGACAGATTCATACGAAACTCCCATCAGATGAAATAGACCGACCATACCAAAGAAAAATACGCCAAATATTATGGTTATTCCAAGCAGGAGAAGTAACCCAATACTTATAAACACCGCGGATTTATCTCTTCTAAAAGAATGACGAAATCTGTGTTTTTTCATTCTTCTCCTCCCTCATAGTCCCCAGTATATCCTTTAACTTCCACCTCAGGTCATCCATAAAATGGATGACCTGAGGTGGAAGGGTTTACCTGATCTTTAGTAGTGGCTTTCTATATGGATATATCCTTCTATATCGCTAAGGCGCCCATTTTTTAAATAAACTCCTGAGTTTTCTGCAATTCCATATCCTTTGGCTACATCAGTCTTCTGCACAGCCGCTTTGAGATTTACTTCCTCTTCCCATTCAAGATAATGAGCTGAAACTACTGCACCCGATAGAAGACCTAATCCTTTTTCAAAGAGCTGAATTTCTTGAACGTTATCGTTAGGAGAAATCACACATTCTTCTGGGGAGATCAGTGCTCCCGCTGAGAATCCCGCTAAAGGTCTCCCCTCTTCAAATAAATTTCTTACTACCTCCCCAACAGATGTTTCTACAATAAATCTCCTGTATAAAACAGTGTCTCCTCCTCCTATGATAACTGCATCTGACTCTTTGAGAGCTGCTAAATCCTCTGAAGAATATTCGTTTCTTAAAGGCAGATAATAAATTTCAGAATCGGAGATACCTAAACAATCGGTGTAAAGGGGAAGGTAGTCGGCAGACCCCTCCCGCTCAATATAAAGGACAGCAATTTTGCTGCCCTCTGCTAACCTTTTAAATTCTTCTCCCAGGTTCGGTGTAAAGGGCGGCCCTGAACCAAATAAGAATAAATGAGTAGAACTCTTCAACTTTCCTCCCCCTCTTTAAATATCTGATACTAATTCTTTGTTCGGTGAGCAGCATGATAAGCAGAACCAATTCCTCGATCAAATGACAAGGCATGGACGATGGCGCTCGTTACAAATGACTTCGCTTTCCGAACAGCTTCTTCTACTGTTTTTCCTTTCGCAAGTTCAGCTGCAATGGCGGCGGAATAGGTACAGCCTGCTCCGCTTGTATGAACGGTCTTTACACGCTCTGATTCAAGCTCTACCATACTTGTACCGTCAAACAAAATATCAACTGCAGGATAATCTTTTAAAGCACCGCCTTTAACAAGAACATAATCCGGCCCAAGACTTTGCAGATCGCGCGCTAATGCCTTCATATCCTCAGGGCTTTCCGGCACAGGGGCACCTAATATCCGGGCTGCCTCCTGCAAATTCGGGGTGATAATGGTAGCCATTGGCAGCAGTTCCTTCACCAGCGTATCAATAGCTTCATCTTTTAACAGTTGCGACCCCATTTTACCTACCATGACAGGATCAACGACGATATTTCTGACTTCAGAGTAACGAATCAGTTCAGCCGAACGCTTAATAATATCTTCGGTAAACAACATCCCTGTTTTAAGAGCGTCTACCCCTACATGTTCAAGAGAAGCATACACCTGCGCTTCAATCGCTTCTAAAGACTGGGTAAAAATTCCTTGATCAGTTGTTTTATTATTAGCCACTATGGCTGTAATGGCGCTCATTCCATACACATCAAACTCTTCAAATGTCTTTAGATCAGCCTGAATTCCCGCACTTCCTTGTGACGCAGAACCTGCAATGGACAATACTCTTGGTATACTCATACTTATTTATCCCCTCTCATAATCTTATTTAAATTGTAACAAATACTTTTTTCCAGAATCTATTCATACCTTATTTTTTTACTGTAAACTTAATAACATGAGGAGGGATGAACCTATGCATATCTTTACCCAGAATGTCCTGAAGATTATTAAGCTGATACCTGAAGGAAAGGTGATGACCTACGGGCAGATAGCGCGGCTAGCCGGGAACCCTCGCGCAGCAAGACAAGTATCCAGGCTCCTTCACTCCATGAGCCAAAAACACGAACTTCCGTGGCACAGGGTAATTAATGCCCAAGGTAAAATTGCCATTCAAAATGAGGAAGCTGCAGAGAATCAGCGAATGGCACTCGAAGATGAAGGTATTCCTGTTATTAAATGGAGAATCAACTTACAGGAATTCCAAGCAAGTGACTCCGAACTCCCTAATGATTCTAATTTTCTGGAAGATCAATTATAATAAATGGTTACATATACAGTTGGAGGTTTTCTATGTTTGAAATCAAGCCCTACCCAGAATTGTCCTGGTCCCTTTCGCGTCACAAGACGATGCTGACGTG
>NZ_JBAPTY010000278.1:0-6486 GCF_049282395.1 Halobacillus sp.
TACCTCTCTTATAGAAGGGTCCGTTCACTCCTCAATCATAGGATGGCGGAGGAAACGACGAGACTCCCGCGGGAGAAGGAGCTAGGCGAGACCCCACAAGGAGTGTTAACGACTGAGGAGGCTTGCCTGTTCCCCCGCAGGAAAGCGAGTTGTTTCCGTAGCCAGCCAATCTCTATATGAGCAACGGATCCAAGTTATCTTGAAACTGAGTCTTCAACAATTCGGCCCTATAGCTTAATAAGTATTTTATGAAAAAACAGCCATAACGTTTATTGGAAAGAAATAAAAAACCAACAGTCCCCCTCTCATGTAAGGGGATGTTGGTCGATTCTTAACTATATAATCAGTGCAGAGACTTATAATATTGGAGAAAGCAGCCTCGCAATAGCCTCTTTGAAGCGAATCCATTTGGTGCGCGATTGATATAACTTACTCGTAAGCTCGGTAGATTCGATTAAATCCTCATGAAAACGATCGCTTAAAGCTTTGGCAATATTCGGATGGTAAACAAAAGCATTAGCTTCAAAATTCAACCGGAAACTTCGCACATCAATGTTAGCGGTACCGACAGAAGCAATATTCCCATCCACTACAATAGTTTTAGCGTGTAAAAAACCTTTTTGATAAATATAGATTCTTGCGCCTGCATTCAGCATGTCCCCAATATTAGAAAATGTAGCCCAATAAACAAACGGATGATCTGGCTTATTTGGGATCATAATTCGAACATCCACGCCTGAAAGTACCGCTATTCTAAGGGCATCGAGCAGACTATCATCTGGTATGAAATAAGGGGTTTGGATGTACACATACTCTTTTGCGGACAAAATCATTTTAATGTATCCGTGTTTAATCTGTTCCCATTCCGAGTCAGGTCCGCTGGAAACGATCTGAACTCCAGTGCTTCCCTTCGGTTCCGCCTGAAAATATCGATCTTCATAAACAATGTCTTTTCTTGAAGCCTGGTTCCAGTCGAGAATAAATCTGGTCTGCATGTTACTGACCGCATTCCCTTCGACCCTCAGATGGGTGTCCCTCCAATAACCGAACCTTTTGTTAAAACCTAAATATTCATCTCCGATATTAAATCCGCCAATATAACCTATTTTTCCGTCTATTATGGCTAATTTACGATGATTACGGTAATTTATTTTCAGATTCACTTTAGGTATAAAAGAAGGAAAGAAAGATTCTACTTCAACCCCGGCATCCCTTAGTCTTTTTACAAACTTTCTTTTAAGCAATCTTGATCCCATATCATCATACAGAAGCTTCACTTCTACATTCTCTTGAGCTTTTCGTATCAATACGTCGGCCAGGCGGGTGCCCAGTTTATCATCCCTAACAATATAATAAAGCAAGTGGATATGGTCTTGAGCACTTTCAATATCCTGAATAAGTGCATGAAACTTTTTTTGTCCATCAGTAAATACTTCTACTTCATTATTATCTGAATAGAGGGCATCATTATTTTTTAAATGTAAGTAAATAAGATCTTCATAAGGAACAATATCCGGATGATTGATCTCTAAACGGTCTTCTTTTATAGCTTGCAGCTGATCTTGTACAGCGGCTAATAAACCTAAGCGGCTCTTCTTATCCCATGTAAATATTTCTTTATTGCTTAAGCGTCTTCCAAAAATTAAATAAAATATAAATCCTGCTATAGGTAAAAACAAAAGTACCATCAACCAGGCCCATGTGGCACTTGCATCCCTGCGCTCTAAAAAAATGATGGCTAAAGCCAAGAGCACGTTTAAACCTAATATGACACTTAAAATATACGGGATAATATTCACCTGGTTCACCACCTTTTTTCGTCAAAAACCATTGCTCATCAACTATATCACATTTGGATTTATTCACTATACAAAAAAGAGATATGCTGATCATACTCTAAGCATACCTCTTTTCCTTGTGCATCCACATTAATTTCTCATTAAAATGCCCGCTTGCCCTAGAGCCTCTTCAGCTTCATCTAGTGCTTCCCTGCTGTCTGCTGAGATTGTGTGGGTATGAATGCCATCGGTCAATTCCAGCAGAAATGAGGCATTTGTAGATTGGACCTCGTCAATAAATTTTTTTACATCACGCCGATTTGAAATTCGAAGCTGAGCAGTTAAATCTCCGTAGATGGGGTGCTCTACTACGACTTCGTATACATGCACTCCATGATCTACAAGAATATTAAGCTCTTCTTCCGTTTGCTCTGCGTTATGCTGACATACAATTGTCCTTTGATAAGCCAGACTTTCCTTGTTATCGGTCATATACATGTAGCCCTGACTCGTGGCTACTATAGGTTCATTCCTTGCTTTAAGTAAAGAAACGTCCCCTACAATGACTTGCCTTGTAACGTTCATCTCTTCAGCAAGAGAACTACCAGTGATTGGATCTTTTGTCTGCTTCAATAAGGATAAAATGTGCTCTCTTCTCTCACTTGCTTTCATTTTCTTAGAGGATGGGCTCATATAGACGGCTCCTTCATGCGATCTTCGTTTTCTTATTGTAGCATAAGTTAAACTTTCACTGGTAAAGCTTCAAAATTATGAAGATTTAAAGCCGCTCAGCTTCCATTGCTCAATAGAAAAGCTGCTTTCTCCGAGTGAAGTAAAGAGAATATCTTCTTCTTCAGGCTGAGGAAAGATCCTGGAAGTAAAAACTTCCTCTCCATTATTCACAAAGATTTCAAGGGCAGACTGATCAATAAATAAATGTAGATTTCTTAGTCCTTGTGGAAGTTCTACTCTGCGGAATTCTGTCTTTTCCCTATTTTCTAGATGCGGCCTGGATAAGGTAAGGATTCCATTTTTATAACTAATAGCAGCATACTGAAATAATTCAACAGCAAATTGGTCTTCAATCTGTTCAAATTCGAGATTCAGTTCTGTTGCTCTTCCTCCAATACCTCGTACGGCTTTTTGATCATTTTCAATCGTAATGGAAGCATGGATAAGAGCCGGTCCTCTCATTTCCTTCAGCTCATTAACTGGTTTCTGGATAATTTGCTGCCCGTTCCAGGTCAGTTCCCTCGGCAGTGTTAAACAATGAACCCACTGCTTCTCTACGGTAGGGTGCGCCTGTTCATACTGGTCAGGGACACCCATCCAGCCAATAAGAATTCGGCGGCCCTGCTCATCCAAAGTTGTCTGGGGAGCATAGAATTCAAAACCACGGTCAAGCTCGCGGAAAGGACCATGTTCAAGCTTCGGCTTTTCATAATTAAGTTTCCCAGCGAAGTATCCACTTTGATAAGTGTTGGCGTAGTTCATTCCTTCCTCTTCCAAGCCTTGAGGAGAAACCATTAATATATCCTGGTCTTCGAGCTCAAAAATGTCGGGGCATTCCCACATAAAACCGAATTCACCAAGATCGTTTTCCAAACTTCCTGTAACAGAGCCGAGGTGCTTCCACTCGTATAAATTTTCTGATTGGAATAAGACAGCTTTTCCTTGGAGGTCTTTACTTTGAGCTCCAATTATCATGTACCAACGCTCACCATTTTTCCACACTTTAGGATCTCTAAAATGAGCTGTGTACCCTTCTGGAAGTTCAGCAATTACTCCCTGCTTTTCAAAATTCACCCCATCATCGGATACGGCAAGACATTGATAAGTCTCACGGTTTCCTTCCTCATCCTTTACATTCCCCGTATAGAATAAATATAGACGATCATTATGAGAAATTGCACTGCCTGAATAGACACCATTTTTGTCATACCAGTCAGAAGGAGTTAAAGCTATATCTTCATGTACCCAGTTAACAAAGTCTTTCGAAGTGTAATGCCCCCAAAATTTCGCTCCGTGACCTGTATCAAAAGGCATCCACTGATAAAATAAATGATAAGTCCCCTTCCATTGAACAAAACCGTTTGGATCATTCAGAAGCCCAACCGGCGGCATGTGATGGAAGAGCAGACGGTATGGATCAGACTCTACTTCTTCTTTATACTTATCTATTTCTTCTGCTGCTGCCTGGCGCAGTTCCTGATCTCTTTCAGCCATCAAAAAATCCTCCTAATTCAAATAATCCTCAACTTCTTTTTTTGTGGGTAAGGCGGTCATTGCCCCTTTTGTTGAAGCAGCCAAAGCTCCTGATACGCTTGCAAAACGAGTGATGTCTTCCCATTCTTTTAACGACAGCTGTTCAACCGTACCATGCTCACTCAGTTGGTATAACAATCCAGAAACAAATGCATCTCCAGCTCCTGTGGTATCTACCGCTTCGACTTTCATAGCAGGGACCTGAGTATGACCTTCTGTTGTATAAACGTGACTTCCAAGTGCCCCGAGTGTTACGTAAAGGACAGGAATATGATACTTTTGTAATTTTTTCACACCCGTTTCAATATCAGTTTCTCCAGTTAGAAACTCCAGTTCTTCTTCTGATATTTTAACGAGGTCTGCTTCACCCATCATGGACAGAATGGTTTCTCTTGCTTTTTCTTCTGAATTCCATAACCCCAGTCGTAAATTGGGATCATAAGAAACCATCAATCCTTTTTCTCTCGCCTTCTTTACCGCAGTTTTGGTTGCTGTTTTGGAAGGTTCATCTATCATGGAGATCGAACCAAAGTGAAGCACGTTGTGATTCTCAAATATTGCTTCATCTATTTCCGACTCTTCAAGAAAACGATCAGCGCTCGGATTGATATAAAAATCAAAACTGCGTTCGCCTGCCTGGTCTAGTGTAACAAAAACGACGCCCGTACGCGTATCTTGTGTTAAATACATATGTTCTGTACTGACCCCGTAATCATACAGGGTCTTTTTCAGGAACTTACCCAGTACATCATCTCCTACTTTACCTAGAAATGAAGATCTAGCTCCTAAACGGGCTAGTCCAACAGCTACGTTTGCGGGAGCTCCTCCGGGACTCTTTTGAAAGTTAATATTTTCATTATCCAGTGGTATGAAGTCGATTAAAGCTTCTCCAAGAGTAATAACACCTTTATTCAATATAAGCACGTCCTTTCTGTATATAAAAAAGACCAGGTTATTCCATTCATCCCTGATCCAATCTTTTAATTATTATACCTTTAATTCTTCCTTTCTTTCCATTCTCTCATTAATAAATTCAAGTATATTAATAAAAAAACCTAAAGCAAAGGGCTTTAGGTTTTAGTCGGTATTCTTATTTTGTTTGAAGAGTTGCTATTTTGGTTTCTCCTGCACTTGCCGTGTCAGAATAAGATGGATCAAAGCTCTCCACAGCATCATCAAAGTTCGTAATAATTACGGGAGTGATAGAACTTTTGGCTTTCTCCTCTACAAGTTGAGGGTCGAATGTAATGAGGTGATCTCCGGCATTCACTTTGTCACCCGTTTTCACATGGCCTTCGAAGCCTTCACCTTCCATACTTACGGTTTCCAGTCCAATATGAACTAATACTTCTACACCTGATTTCGTTTTAATTCCAACGGCGTGGTTCGTAGGGAAGATTTGTACGATCTCCCCGCTGATTGGGCTGACTACTTTTCCATCTGTTGGCTGAATCGCAACACCATCACCCATCATGCGCTGACTGAATACGGGATCATCAACTTCATCTAAAGAAACAACTTTTCCGTTCAATGGAGCAACTAATTCTTCTTGTACACTTTTTTTACCAAATAAATTCTTTAACAATATCTTCACCCTTCCTTTACCGAATAAAAATACTTTCTCATTATACATTTGGTAGTCTACTATTGAAAGTGAAGCTATTTGTATTTTTCCCTAGATTACTATCAATAAACTCATCATTGAATTTTCATCAAAAAAAGCTTCGTAAAACTTTAATATAATACACGACTTAATAAACTAAAGGGCCGGATTGTGGAAGACTCAGTTTCGAGATAAATTGGGACCGTTGCGATATGAGGAGGGGGCTGGTGGGGAAATAACTCGTCTTGTTCCATCACCCAGACACTCGAGACATAAGCCGCTCATCAACGGATTGAAAAAACGCAATCCTTTTGATGGTCGGCTTATGCTGGTCATGTCTTTCGGGGTGATTCCACATTTGAACACTTTCCTATGGGGAACGTTGAGCTTCCTCGCTCGTTTTCACTCCCTGCGGGATCTCACCTAGTTCCTTCTCCCATGGGAGTCTCGTCATTTCCCCACCAACCTTGCCACGTGAGAATAACGGACCCTTCTAGAAAAGAGGATGCTCTCCTTTTTAATCGGTCCTAAATGCTTTTAAGAGAGGCTATTCACATCGTTATAGCATAAAAACAGCCTCATGATCACATGCTTTTTTCTCATGAACCCTTCGATGTCATAAATCGTTTCGAGTTTCTGATTCGGCCAGGTCCGGAGGGGGACGATGCAGACTCCTGCGGGATGAACATGATCGGTGAGACCCCGCAGAGCTGGCTCGAGGAGGCTCAGCACAAGGGATGTTCGACTAAGATCGCCACGTCCTGTGGCAACGTCGAACGACCCTGCGTCATGCAGGGCCGGAAAGCGAAATCGTCCCCCGGAGGACCTTCCTCATAACCC
>NZ_JBAPTY010000279.1:0-5380 GCF_049282395.1 Halobacillus sp.
ATTTTTGGTGGATTTCGAGTTTCTTATTCGGTCAGGTCCGGAGGGGGACGATGTAGACTCCTGCGGGATGAACATGATCGGTGAGATCCCGCAGGGCTGTTAAGCCCGAGGAAGCTCAGCACATGCCCGCGGAAAGCGAAATCGTCCCCCGGAGGACTTTCCGCTCAATACAAATATCTCGAAATCAAGTCTTCAACAAACGGGAGCTTTACTTTAAAATCAATATGGAAATTTAACAGATTCAAAGAAATAAGCAAAAGGTATTTATTGAATAATGAAGGCAAGTTTCCTAAGGCGGTTTGCATATATATAAGTAAACAAGCCTTAGGAGGGATTAAATGAGTGCATTAATTTTATCAGCCAAGAAGGTGGCTGTGATCGGAGCAGCTGTTCTGGTAGCCTTTGCTGCCTATTTTATAGGCAGCTACTTTTGGCAGGGTGCTATGGCTACTTCATCCCAGCCAGTAAATGGAGAGCCCCGTGTCATTAATCTTGTAACAGGGGAGTTTAAAGCTGAAACAGCGGATGGAAAAGAAATTGAAGCGTATCGCTGGGATCCAGGTACGATCTTTGTAGAAAAAGGAGAACCAATAAAATTAAGTATATACGGTGTAAATGGCAAAGAGCATCCATTTTTTATTGAAGATACCGAAATAAAAGGTGTGGTCCAGCAAGGTAAAGAAACAATTGTAGATTTGAAATTTGACAAAGAAGGAGTCTACCGCTTAATTTGTACCACCCACTCGGACATTAACTCGAATGGACCAATGATTGCCTATATTGTTGTAGATTAGAAGGAAAAGCAAAAGGGACAAGTTCAGTCTCCTTTTGCTTTTTCATTTATTAGCTTTCTTAAGAATTGCAGGCACTTTTCAATTTTACTGGTTGTCAAATCAATAAGTGAATGATCACCGGTAGGGGCGTTGGCCTTCTCTTCCACAAAACGGTATGTATGTTTCAAGTGGGCAATGTCAGAGGGGCGGAAAGATATAAATGCAATAACACACCAATAGAGCCAGTCATTGGTGTGCTTTTTAACTTCCACTCATTCGTTTTTTAATCAGCAGACCAATCCAGAGAATCGCAGGCAGAATTAATCCATGGGTAAGGGAATAAGACAGCCAGACTTCTCCTACGAAAGTCTCGAAATAAGCTACATCCGGATAAGCAATAATGGAGAGGACAACCATTCCCATTCCTAAGGGCAGTAACAATGGGCGGTGATCTTTCAAGGTTAAGAACTGTGCGATTCCCACGGAAGTAGCGTAGTACAGGATGATTAGTTTGAAGAATATGGTAAGCATCCAAATGATCGCGATGATAATCTCTAACCCCTCAAGGAAACCAGCAATGTTAATCTTTTGCCCAATTCGATAAGTAGGATAAGCGTTTAAGGCTGTCAAATCACTACCAAGAACCAGGAGGCACAGAGTGGTGATAAGGAATATGACCCCTCCCCCTATAATGGTTCCCAGTATCCAGGCGCGCTTGGCTTTTTTTTCCTCTTTTACATAAGGGAAAATCATTAATAGAGCTGCCATCTCGAGCAGCGGAGTGCCAATAACTATAGAAGAACTATTGATTATTGGAAGAACTCCATTACCGAACATAGGTTTTAATTGGTCCAGGTTAATTTGTGGCATCATGGATATGGTTAGAAAAATGAGCAAGATAACCATCCAGGGCATGAAAATTTCAGATGACCGGGCAATCGATTCAATACCTAGATAGGTTCCGCCAATGATTACGAGCAGAAATAAAGTATGAGTAAATTGTAAGGGTGTTTCTGGAATAATCTGAGTGGTCATGAAATCTCCAATATTTCTGAGAACAAGAGAAGCTAAAATATATAAGAAGCTTAAATAAAATATACAGAATAAGCGTCCTGCCCAGCCTCCAAATACGAAAATAGCCGCTTGGACAAATGTTTTTCCGGAGGACAAACTCCCAATTTTATTTAAAAACATGACGAGTAAGACCCCGAAAAGGATGGAAAGAATGACCGATATCCAGGCATCCTGTTTTCCCTGGGCGGCGAGGGGGGTAGGAACGATCAGGATCGAACTGCCAATAATAAAGAAAACGACAAGGAACATATACTGCCTGGCGCTTATGGTCTGATTATCCATGCGTATTCTGGCTCCTTCCTATAAACCAATCCAAGAATGTATAGTGGTATAAAAGGCTTGAATGTAATCCAATGGATTCGGCTGCTGCACATTTCTGCTTTCAAGGACACTAAACGTTGTAGCGATGAGCAGCAGAGTGGAAAACCACCAGATTTCCTTCATCTTTTTTTTTCGCTTCAATCGCGGGAACTCTATGAAAAAGATGAGAATGGAAACGGCTATGACTGCTATAGTTGCCCACATCGTTATCACCTATCTTTCTTTGTTGATTGGCTGTGTTGAATTACCTTTTCTTCGGATCTTCACATTGGCTTCAATGTTGACTTCCACATCTTGATAGTAGGAAGACCATTCCTTCTCAACTTTTTTCCAATACTTAGGCTGATCACGGTGGATAACTCCTCCGAACCCAAAGACATCACTTCCATATTCCTTCTGAGCCTTAGCCAGAGTGGCCTCGATACTCTCTTTAATCGCTTTCTCTGCCTGTTTGTTCACTTTTTCTAATGCTTCTGGCTTACTCAAGTCGACATTACAATCCACTTCCCCTACATTGCCTTCTGCTTCAACTTTTATATCAATGACAGGATGATCATTTTTAATTTTTCCTTTCATTGCTCCGCTTGTTCGAAGCAATTCCACGCTCAGCGTTCCTTCATCTTTGCAAGGGTGTGTAATTACTGTAGAGTGTACATTTCCGGTCGCATAGTTAAGTCCCTGGCTTTCCTCTTCGTTCAACCATCCTGTGAGCTTGTCTCCTTTAAATACACCGATCTCATCAATTTCTAATTTTGTAGGAGCATCCACATTTTCAACGTTGCTAATGTTTGTCCCAATGTCTTCTTCGCCTAAAAGGAGGAGGCCGCTCATCACGGGGTCTTCTCCCGGATTTCTAACGCTTGCGATAACCTTATCAATGGAAACCCCTTTTGTTGCAGCCCAATGACGCTCTACATTTTCTATGGAACCCATGATTTTATTGGCTGGTATTTTTTCATAAGGTGTAATGATACTGAGCATACTTTCAACCGGAGCATTCTTAGCTATGGTCATATAAAAAGAAGTCCTGAATTCATGGTCGCGGTAGAGCAAGTCAAGCACCGGCATCACCCCTTCTTCAGCAACAGTTTTTCCAAGTACAACTAAGCGAAGCTGAGATAAGTAGGTAGTCCTGGGATTTTTTGCAGTAAGCCTGCGGAACGCCTCCATAAGCGTACGACCGGTTGTTGTATAAGTGGAAACAGGAGGTCGTGAAGTCGGAGCATCTGTAGCAATCTCTGACGGGTTGATCACCTGAACCGCCAGAATATATTCGCCTTCTTCTGTTTTATCAATCCCTAACGTAACAACAATGCCAAGCTCATCCAGCTCCCGGCTGTTCCAGCAGCCGGTTAACAGGAGGAGGCAGATAAATATTAGCAAAAGTTTTCTAAAGGAATAATGGTATGTTTTCATCCTCAATTCTCCTTGGATGATGAATTGGTGCGTTTCTCATTCTTATTAGTCATAGAACTTGGGCGTGAAAACAGCCCCCAATGGGGAAAACGGATTAGTACGTCTTTCTGATCTTTCGCCTTCATTGGTGCAAACGGTGACATATATGCAACGCCAAAGGATTTTAGGCTGCATAAATGCAAGACCATGGCAATGAGCCCTAGTATAATTCCGTATAATCCAAACGTTGCTGCCAGAATCATAAATAGAAAACGAATCATACGTATAGGAATCGCTATGTTATAAGCAGGAAAAACAAAGCTTGAAATGGCTGTAAGAGCTACCACAATAACCATAGCCGGAGATACCAAACCTGCCTGTACAGCGGATTGCCCAAGTACGAGGGCCCCAACAATGGATACAGCCGATCCTACCGGTTTCGGCAAGCGGACACCGGCTTCCCGCAGAATTTCAAACGTAAGCTCCATGAGCATGGCTTCTACAAAAGCCGGAAAAGGGACACCCTCACGCTGGGCGGCCAGACTGATCAGTAATGGTGCCGGAATCATTTCCTGATGAAAGGTCGTAAAAGCGATATATAAAGAAGGCAAAAACAAGGCGATATTAAAACAGACCAGCCGAAGAATTCGCAGGAACGTACTTATATCCGCTCTCTGATAATAATCTTCACTTGATTGAAAAAAGTTTACAAATAAAGCAGGAACTAAGAGAACATCCGGTGTTCCATCCGTAATGATCGCAACCCGGCCTTCTAATAATCCACCGGCAATCGCATCCGGTTTCTCAGAATAATAAACGGTGGGAAAAGGGGAATACTGAGCATCTTGAATATATTCTTCAATGTAGCCACTCTCCAGAATCCCGTCGATATCAATTTTATCAAGTCGGCGGTGAACTTCCTGCACGATGTTGTCTTCAGCTATATCCTGCAAGTAGACGACAGCTACGTCTGTTCTAGTCACCTCACCAATTGCTTTACTTTCAATGCGAAGCTTAGGATCTTTTATTTTACGTCGTAACAAGGCGGTATTCGTCCTTAGCGTTTCTGTGAACGCCTCTTTAGGACCTCGGATGACACTTTCCGAAGTGCTTTCCTGTACCCCACGGTCTCTCCAGCCCCTGGTGCTGGCGGCTAATGCTTTTTTCTCTTTATCTATAAGAAGGATGGTTTCGCCTGATAATAATCGCTTAAAAAGTGCTTCGTAATCGGTGAATTCAGTTACTTCACCTATAGGAAGAGAAGCGTGTTTGATCGTATTGTACAGTTCTTTAACGGAAACACGTTTGTGCGGCATCTCAAGCATAAGTGCTTCCATGATGAAATTCTGAACCGTATTCTTATCGACAAGACCATCTATATAAAGAGCAGCACAGTGAGTCTTATAGATCGCAAATCGTCTGATTACAAGATCCGTACTTTTTCCAAGTACTGTTTCAATATGGCTTAAACTGTCTTCTAAAGGAGGAAGGAGGGGCGGGGAGTTAGATTCTTTATTGGGATTATGACTTGGTCCCTGCTCATTTCCCTGGTTCATAGCGCACGCTCCTTTAAAAGTTTATAGATAGCATGCACCAAAGTTTGGATTTTATTAACTTATGTAATTTGTTAGATCTCCGTGTGAATTATTAAAGATAAGCTCCCATTACTTGAAGACTCAGTTTCGAGATAAATGGGTCCTTTACGTTAGATGGACAAGGGCAGGTGGGGAAATAACTCGCTTTCCTATGGGGGAACGGTGAGCTTCCTCGCTCGTTTCACTCCCTGCGGGATCTCACCTAGTCCCTTCTCCCATGGG
>NZ_JBAPTY010000280.1:0-2895 GCF_049282395.1 Halobacillus sp.
ACTTCCTCGCTCGCCGATCAGAAAATCTAAAGCAGATCGCAGAAGATGAGTATGTGAGGGCAGGCAGGCCCGGCGTCTAGTTTATCTAAAAAACCTGAATTAAATTAAAAGCTATTGCAGATTGGAAAGAAGGCAAAAGAAGGAGATGTATTTCTATTGAACAAAAAAGCGGTTAGGAAAAATCCTCAAGACGCTAGGAAAGCCGCTCTTAATTAGAGCGGCTTTCTGCATGTGGTGTTAAGTTAACCCTTCGTCCTGACGTCGAATCATTCTATATCTATTCGTATATGTGCTCTCTTAATATAAAAGGTTAACAAGCCAAGAGTAGCATACCATTATCTCAAAATCCATTATAGAAAACAGACAAATGATATTAAGTTTCCAAAGCTTCTACGTGCTCATTTTTAAAGAAGGGTGAATCTTCCGGAGGCATTGCCAGACAGCGAATTTCCTTCTCGGTGAAAGGATGGATAAATGTCAGACGTGCGGCATGAAGAGCCTGGGAGAGTCCATTTTTTTCTTCTCCTCCGTACAGTTCGTCACCGAGAAGCGGGTGGCCTAAATAACTCAAATGCACACGAATCTGGTGGGTTCTCCCCGATTGAAGATTAAGTGTAACCAGCGAAGCCTTCCTTGCTTTATCATATTCAAGCACTTCATAAGTCGTAATAGCCGGCTGGCCATTTGGGGAAACACGGCGCCTTACCGGGTGATGCCGGTCTTTTCCGATAGGCTGATCTATAGTAGCCTTTTTCGGCTTTAATCGGCCGTGGGCCCACGCTATATATGTTCTTTTAATATTTCGGTCCTGCAGTTCTTTCCCCAGCATGGCAATGGCCAGATCGTGTTTGGCAAAAAGGATTGCGCCCGATGTGTCCTTGTCAAGCCTGTGAACATATTTTGGAGTGGCTTCAATACCGTTCATCTGAAAGTAAAAAGCAACTCCATTAACCAGCGTATGATGATCGTCCGGTGTGTTGGGATGGGTGAATAATCCAGCAGGTTTATTAACAACCAGCAGGTGGTCATCTTCATAGACGACGTCGATGTCCATGTACACAGGTGTGACCTCAAGCTGGCGAGGCTTGAATAATCGAATTCTTAAAAGATCGTTTGCCTGTACTCTTGTATCTTTCCAGTTCGCGGTTTTATTATTTAAAGTCAATTCTTTGTTGGAGCGGAATTCGTGGACCAGCTTTCTCGGAACAAACCACTCTTTTTTCATGACCCGTTCAATAGTATGCCCGTTCCATTTCTCTGGAATAGTAACCTCCAGCCATTCTCCAATTCTTTTCGTTTTCATATACACACCTAACTTCATTAATTAATATCGTGCGTCATTCTCGTTATTTTACCCGGGATGTTCTTCTTCACGCAATGGCTATTTTACCCAATGCATTCATTTTTGTTAAGTTTATAAGAGAGGAAATCTGGTTATTATGATGATTATGTAAAGAATTGTGGACTGGTATCGACATCTGCATAACTATGTTATAATAGATGGGTTGAATAATTAGTGAAACGAAAGAGGTGTGTGCTTCATGCAACACAGAAATGATATTCGCAATATAGCGATCATCGCTCACGTTGACCACGGGAAAACCACATTGGTTGACCAAATGCTTCATTACTCCGGAACATTCCGTGATAATGAGCACGTTGACGAGCGTGCGATGGACTCAAACGATTTAGAGAAAGAACGCGGAATTACGATTTTGGCGAAAAATACCGCGATCAACTATAATGATGCACGGATCAACATTCTTGATACACCAGGTCACGCCGATTTTGGTGGAGAAGTTGAACGTATTCTGAAAATGGTTGATGGCGTACTTCTAGTGGTTGACGCTTATGAAGGCTGTATGCCACAGACACGTTTCGTGCTTAAAAAAGCACTGGAACAAAAGTTAACACCCGTAGTTGTATTGAACAAAATTGACCGTCCGAATGCCCGTCCCGGTGAAGTAATTGATGAAGTCCTTGATCTGTTCATCGAGCTTGGTGCGGATGATGAACAGCTTGAATTCCCTGTTGTATATGCATCTGCTCTAAACGGCACTTCAGGTGATGAGCCAGAAGAACAGAACGATACGATGGATCCGATTTTCAAATTAATCATGAACAATATCCCGGCTCCTTTAGATACGAAAGAAGAGCCATTGCAGTTCCAGGTAACGCTTTTGGATTACAACGATTATCTTGGACGTATTGGTGTAGGCCGCGTCTTTAGAGGCAGTATCAAAGTGGGACAGCAAGTCTCTCTTATGAAGAAGGACGGATCAGTGAAAAACTTCAGAGTGTCCAAACTCTTTGGTTTCATTGGTCTAAAACGTATAGAAATCCAAGAAGCTAAAGCAGGAGATATTATTGCTCTTGCAGGACTTGAAGACATTAACGTAGGAGAAACCGTCTGCCCTCCTGATAATCAGGAAGCAATGGAAATTCCTCGTATTGATGAGCCGACGCTTCAAATGACGTTCGTTGTTAATAACAGCCCATTTGCTGGACGTGAAGGTAAATATGTAACTTCCCGCCAAATCGAAGAACGTCTATTGACTCAATTAGAAACAGATGTCAGTCTTCGTGTTGAGCCTACGGATTCTCCAGATGCCTTTACGGTATCCGGCCGTGGTGAGCTTCACTTATCCATTCTGGTAGAGAACATGCGCCGTGAAGGCTTTGAACTTCAATTATCCAAGCCGAAAGTTATCTTGAAAGAGATTGACGGTCAGGTTTGTGAACCAGTTGAGCGCGTTCAGATCGACACACCTGAAGAATATCAGGGCGGCGTGATGGAGTCTATCGGTTATCGTAAAGGTGAAATGCAAGACATGGTAAACGACGGAAATGGTCAAGTACGTCTTGAATTCCTTGTACCATCACGCGGTTTGATCG